>JBBYJM010000017.1:0-7669 GCA_043196275.1 Thermoplasmata archaeon | reverse complement strand
CCCCCGTTATCCCGACCCGCCACTCTACCGTCTGCCCTATCTCCGCCGCCTTCGGCCCGACCCTCCCCAACTCGACCGTGAGCGGGGGCCACACGCCGAACGTCACGCTCCCCCGGACCTCGACTCCCACCGAGTCGTTGACCACGACCTCCACGCGGTAGCTGCCGGGAGCTGTCGGACGGCAGGTCAGGTTCGCCGCGTCGACGGAACGGCACCCGGGCGGAAGTCCCTCATAGCTCCAATCGAACGGCCCCGTCCCGCCTCCCACCGCCGCCTTCAACCCCACCGTCTGACCCGCGTCCAAGCTACCCCTCGAACTCGTCAACTCGACACTCGGGTCGCTGTTCACCGTCAGGTTCACGCTCGCCGACCTCACCGACCCCTCCGCATCCGTCACCGCCCCCACCACCGAATACACCCCCGTCGCTTCGGGGGTACAGTTCACGACCGCTGCATTCTCGCTCGTGCACCCGAACGGTAACCCGGTGTATCCATACAGATACGGGGGCGTCCCTTCACTCACCACCAACCGAAGCTCCACCGAACGGCCGAGATCCGTGACGCTCTTCGACACCTCGAGCCCCACGGCCGGTGGAGGGCCAACCCAGATGGAGATCGATGCCCTCGCCTCTCGACCCAGCCCGTCAACCAGTGTGGCCTCCACGGTAAAGTTCCCCGTCACGGTCGGCCGGCACTCGATCTGGGATTGATTGGCCGATTGACACCCGGGCGGTAACCCGGAGTAGTGGAGCGTGAACGGCAGCACACCCCCCGTCACCGAGGCGGTCACGGTCAGGTCCGCTCCCACCTCCCCCACGCTCGGGTCCGTCGTCAGCGTCAGGAACGGCGGCAACTGACCGAAGCCATACGCCAGGTGGGCCGTCCAGGGAAGATGCGCATCATCTATCCCACCACTAAAACTCGCTCCGCCCATCAGAAAGAGATACGACTCCGAGGCATCGTAGACCAGAGCGTCCATCATCCAAGTTCCGTTGGTGCTCATGGTCGACGGGGGAGCCGGGCCGGACCAACGCATGGGATGCCAGGTCCCGTTCGTAAACAGCCAACTGTTGTTTGAACCACCCCAGTCCAGATCCCCACCCAACTGAGGGTCGTAGATGAACGGGCCCGCCAGCGGGTCGGCTATTCCCGTACCTAACCCCAGCGGCAATGTCGCATTCGTTGAAACCCGACTCCAGTTGCCCTGGCACAACTCCCACGTCTGAACCAGGGCCGCGGCGCCGGTATTGTTGTCTTCTCCTGCCGCTTGGCCCAAAGAGATTGATACGGCGCACCCCGAGCCGGGGTCATACGCCATCTGCTGACTGGTGAATTCATAGCTTGGGGGTTCAGTTCCTAGCTGGCTGGTCAGGTTGACCCAGGTATTGTTGATGATCCCCCAGGTCGTGTCATTGCCCATTGGAAAGCCAGTAGTCTTGTTGTTGCCTTGAGGGGCACCGACAGTAATCAGACCTTGGAGCTGAGGATCATAGGTCAGCCCGAATAGGCCGGGAGCCTCTGTAATCCAACCATACTCACCGCCGAACTCATCTCCATCCTCAAGGGCGCAATAGCCACAATGCGGGTTCAGAATCGGCGCAGTGCCAAGAAAGGTCCACTGAAGGTCCTTGAAAGACCAGGCACCGCACTCGTTTGGATTTGTGACATTATCTGGGGACAGACCGTATAGGCCGCTGCACGCCAAAAATATCATTGACTCGGTGGGGGGGTCGTAAACGAACGAGACCATCCCACCGTACGGCAGGGGCCACTTCCCCCTGATTTCCGATGTAATGTTCGTCCATTGCCCATACCGGAACTCCCACATCGACGGGGGGCCAAACCACACCATATTGGACGGAACATCTTCGTCCGGAGCGTTCTTATCGACGTAACCCAACGAATACATCAGGATCGCATTCATGGGGGGATAGTAGGCCGCCCAGGGAGTAAACGTCGGTCCGGCATACGGCTCAAGCATGTCGGAGGTGATATTGCTCCAGTTGGCGGGAGGCAGCCGAGTTCCAGGGAGCGGGCTTGCTAGTGGCTTGGCCGTCCCTCCGGCTTCCGTTGCAGGGGAACGACCTTGCGACAATAAGGAGTGTCCAAGCTCTCCGCTGAAACTGCCGACCGGTGCGGTCAGCAGAACACCCACCAATGCCACCAGAGCCCATCGCTGGGCTCGCCACAACCCGGCCCTCACCCCTCCCTTCCACCCCGGCTTTAGTGATGGCGAACCTCCCGGCGAACTCACCCTCTCCTGCACTCTTGGGCTCTCACATCACCGTGATGCTTTGCAGCTGTGCCTGCCCTGCAGGCAATGAATACCACTGAGAGCACCAAGGACCAATGCCCATGACCAAGCAGGAGATCGCACTCGCATCTCCGCTTCCGGTCTCCCGTGCGGTGGTGTTCCACTCGACAAAGCCCTCCAAGGTATACGATCCCCCAGTCGGGACCGATACCGAGAACAACGGAGCCGCGCTTCCATTTAGCGAGTAGTTTGACATCTGGTTGCACGGCGCTGCGCATTGAAGCTGGGCGGAAGAGTAGAGGACAGAATAGGTGTTGGACGCTCCTGGCCCGAGGGGTATCAGTTCTACCCCGAACACCATCGCGTAGCTGGCGATCAGGTTGCCTCCGGCGGTAGTGTGGGAACTGATTTGAAGTCGGGCTTCTCCTCGCAACGTCCACATCTCGATGATCGTGTGATTGCCCGGAGTCAGGTAGACCGAACCCTGACCTACCGTGAAGTTCCCCCGGACTCCCACGGTCGCGTAGTACGGTCCGACTCCATTCTGCACTCGCACCGCCTCGCCGACCGCAGCGGATTGGGTATTCTTGGCAATGCCCGAGGGGGATATGGGTTCCAGAGCGGGATTGGACACGTTCTGAAAGTCAGGTTGCGCTTCGGCTCCGCAGTTGTACGACAAGACTCCGCCGGGGCAAGTCGGGTTCAGCGGGCCACCGTACTGAACGTAATTCGTAAGTCTGAAGGTCGTGTTTGAATACGGAGGCAGATACACTTGACCTCCTCCGGACGCCAAGGCGTCGGGCGCCGTCATGAATCCCCCAATCGTAGCTGCCGCGATTCCGATTGTTACAGCAAAGACCGCGAACCGGGTCAGTGCCGGATGGCCTCTCCTGCTGCGTCCCCCACTGACGCGGAGCCCGGACCTAAGACGAATCGATTGACGACCGAGGCTTACGGGCTCATGCTCCGATCTGCCTGAATCTCGACGATCTCCGTCACCGATTCTCTCTCTCTCTCTCTCTCTCGCCCTCCTGCCGTCGCTACCCGCATAGGCTACCCAGATCCTTGATTTCACACGGCATATTTAGGCTTCTCTGACAGCCTACCCGTCTGCTGAAGTTTGAGCCGGAGGCGAGTCCCCGGCGTGTCGGCGGAGCAGGCAATTGATTTGCTGGCGGAGGCGATCGCCGTAGCCGCGAGCAAAGGGTCATTGACTTGCGAGCTCAACACGGACTTGGGCACAGACGTATTCGTCTCGGCGAAGACAAACTGCCCGGAGTTGGCCCCGGGTGAATCCACCAGTCCCCGGTTGAGCCCTGCATCCTCCCCTTGGTGAGTTGACAACAGAACCCCCCATTGACCGGCATACGGATACGACTGGGGTACGAGTACTCCCAACACCATGGGGGGTTCGCGACACGGAGGGAGTCCTCCGCAGGGCACAGCGACCCCCTCTACGGCACGTTGTGGCGTGAAGGTTCGCGACTCCGGAGGAAACGGTTGAACACCGGTTGTCCCCGGCATGCCCCCTCAAGCTCCCCATGCGGCAGGTCGAGGGCATCCGATGTGACGCGATGATTTCCCGCCTACCCGCTACTTTGTCGTCTTGTAGGGAGGGCAAAACCCGTACTCAATAGTCGGCCCGCTCGAGCGTCACGACCGACTCTCGGAGGGCGAAGCTGCGCCGCTGGCCGGAGCGACGGCGTCGGGCGACCTCGACGGCGACGATGCGGAAGCCCCGGCTCCGAGCGAGGCGGGCGAAGAGGAGGTCGCCGGGGACGTAGGTTCCCGCGAGCAAGGAGTCGCCGACCACGACCACCCAGCGGGCCCGGGGCCGCAGGGCCCGGTGGACGTTTTCGAGGACCGGCAGCAGGTCGGCAAAGTAGCGTTGGACGATCGCCTCCATGTCGTTGCGCCGGTACGATCCCTTCCGATCCAGATTCCCCCGGATCTCCCGGAGGATCGCCGGGAGCCACGGGTCGAGGTCGGTCCGGATCACCCGGTCCAGCCCCGGGTCGGACCGCGGAAGGTTGTCGCAGGCCACCTCCCGACGCCGCAGCTCGGCCAGGTCGGCGTAGCTCGAGGCGTAGCCGAGCCACGCGAGGTCGAGCTTGTAGTTCATCACGTAGTCCATGCCGTTCACGTAGGGGGGGCTCGTGATGGCGAGATCCACCCGGCCCTTCGGCAGGAGCGCGCGCCGGGCATCCTCCTCCCGGACCGTCGCGGGGGGCCCCCAGCGACGCCGCTCCGGGGCGATCACCTCGAGATCCTCCACCATCGTGCGGACCCCGGCCTCGACCCGGTCGAACGGGCCGGGGCCGTCGACCGGCCGACGGCGGTAGCCCAGGCAGGGCGACCGGTGGAGCCGGCTTGACGGGATCAGGATCGATCCGAAGAGCAGCTTCAGGGCCTCCGACTCGGGTCCGCCCGACGCGGGAAGGGCGTCGCGCAGCCGGGTCAGGTCGCGGAGCGTGGCGGGGGGGAACTGCCGGAGGGTCTCCCGAAGGAACGGAAGCGGGCCTGGGCCCCGGTGCCGGGCCCGGTCGATCCAGTGACGATACGCCCCGACGAGCCGTCGGGTCGAAAGCTCGAACCGGGTTTTGACCCGCGCCGCGAGAGCGGCCGGAGGGAGGAGCTCGATGCCGAGGGCCCGGTAGCCCCGGCGTCGGGCTTCGACCAGGGTGGTGCCGCTCCCGGCGAACGGGTCGAGGACGATCGCCTCCCCGGGCAGCTCCGCCGAATCGAGGACCCCCCGAACGAACTCGGCCGAATAGCCCTGGACGTACGGCCACCAGCGGTGGATCGGTCGGTCCTGGTTGTCGGAGAAGGTGATCGGTCCCCGGTACGTGCCGAGGGCGACCCCCTCCTGCCGAGCAAACTCCTCGGCGACCGCTTCCGGGGTCAGGAAGTCCTCGCGCCCGTGGAGCTCCTCGAACTCGCGGAGCACCCAGAGCCCGCGACCCATCCGGACGACCTCGGAGCGGCCGGCGAGACGCTCGAGGGCGCCCGCGATCCGGGCGGGGTCCGAACTCAACCGGGCGGCGAGCTGCCGGATCGTCGAGCCGAGCGGTCCGGCCTCGCCGAGCGCCGATCGGAGGGTCCGGTCGGCCAGGGGAGCGGCTGCGGCCGGCACGGTTGACGGGACGGCCGGGGGGCTATCTCCCTATCGCCCCGCGGCGGGCGGGACCGCCCGAACGGTGTCGATGATGTCCATCAGGATTGCACTGCGGGGCGGCTCCTCGGCGCTTCCGCGGCAGTAGGCATCGACACTGATCACGGCCGTAGTGGCGGTCGCCTGGTTCACGAACACCCGGACCTTCTCGGGATCCACGACCCATTCGTTCTTCTGGACCGCCTCCCGGACGAGCGGCAGGAGCCGGCGAAGGTCGGCGCCCGGCGCCACTTCGTACTTGGTGCGGACCCACCGCGCTGGGAGCTCATGGCTGAGGACCATCGCTTGGAGGAGGATCCCGTTCGGGACCTCCATCGTCGGGCCCTCATCCATCTGGACCTCGGAGTAGATGATCCCGATGGTCCGGACGAACCCGGTGTAGCCGGGGTAGATGAGGTCCTGGGAGTAGAACTTCGGGGGATAGGCCGGGGCGGAGACCCCGAACTGCCAGGCGACGATCGTCACCCGGTCCCCGGGCCGAAACGGCCGGGCCGCCAGGATGACGAGTCCCGAAATGACGTTGGAGAGCGCGGTCTGGGAGGCGAGGCCGAGGACCAGGCCCGCAAAGGTGCCGCCGGCGAGAAGGGCCAGGTCGCTCACCCCAAGGGCAGCGAGCACCGCGAGGGCCAGGATCGCGTAGGCGACATAGCGGTACACCGAGAGGATAAGGCCGCCGTTGCGCATCTTCGGCCGGCCCGCGATGAAGCTGCGGAGCAGCCGCTCGATGACCATCAGGGCCGCGAGGCCGATGGCGAGGGTCAGCGCCGCCCTCAGCCAGTAGAGATTGGAGGGGCTGAAGAAGTGGAAGGTGCTCGCGACGTAGAAGAGCAGCACCCCGACGACCAGGAAGGCGACGACGATCGCCACCACCGAAGCGACAGCGGTTTCGGCCGAAAGTTTCATGCGTCGCCCGACCGCTCGATGCGGTAAATCGGTTCGGGGCCGGGCGACCGCGGCGCCCCGGTTACCCCGAACCGGCCCGGGGGGCGTCGCCGACCGAGCCGATCCGGGGGAGGAGCGTGACGATCAGGAGGGCGGCGGCGCCCGCCGCGGCGAACGCGTAGAGGTAGGGGTACGATGGGTTCACGACGAAGAGGAGCCCGAGGAGGAGGTTGGCGACGAAGAGGCCGAGCGAGCGGGCGGCGGTGAGCCGTCCGAATTCGTGGGAGCGCCGGTCGTACGGGACCACCCGAGCGAGCAGGGTCGGCTCGAAGGTTTCCACGACGCCGAGGGCGGCGCCGAGCAGGCCGGCCCCGGCCAGGAAGGTCGCGATCCCGCCGAACCCCGCGGCCCCCAGTGCGAGGAGGCCCGATCCCACCGAGGCGAGGCCGTATCCGCCGAGGGCGAGCAGGCGGACCCGCCCGACGCGGATCCCGCCGACGGCGAGGCCCACGAGGGCGGAGACCCCCAGGAAGGCGATGAAGATCAGGATCCCGAACGCCGGGACCCCGGTCGCTTGCGCCGTCGAAAGTACCGGGAAGCCGATGCTGTAGGAGGCGAAGCCGTAGAGGAGGGTGGCGGCGAGGATCGCTCCGACCAGCCCGCGGGCCGCGGAGGCGCCGGGGGGGACCGTCGTCGGCGTCGGTGACGATCCCGGTGCCCACGGCGTCGGCGGCCGCCGGCCGACCCGGACTCCCCAGAGGACGGCGGTCGAGGCGACGAGGGGGAGCGCGGTGGCGAGGAGGATGTCGCGGTACGGGACGCCCCCCATCAGCAGGAGGAACGCATAGATCGCGGCCAGCATCCCGCCCCCCACATCCAGGGCGTGGAGGAAGCCGAAGGCGGAACCGTGGTGGGCCGCCGGCACCGCTTCGGTTACCAGGGCCCGGCGCGGAGGGCTCCGGAGGTTGCGCGCCCACCAGCCGGCGGCGAGCAGAAGAATGGCCAACCAGGGGACCCCCGCGAGGCCGATCAGGGCCAGGAGCGGGAGGAAGGCATTCCCGAGCAGGGCTATTTTCCGGCGACCGTACCGGTCGCCGAGCCGGCCCCCCCAGTACCCGAAGACGGCGCCCGGCCCGTAGGCGAGCGCCTGGGAGAGCCCGAAGACCCAGACCGGCGCGCCCAGGTGGAGGACCAGGTAGAGCGGAAAGAGGGCCAGCACCGCCTGGTAGCCCAGGTCGGCGAAGAAGGCCGAGAGGGAGATCCTCCAGAGGTCCGGCGTACGCCATCGGGGAGGAGGCTCTACGGCCGCGGCCATCGGCCCCCTATCCGAAGCGGGCCTAAACCCCGTCCGTCCGGGGCGC
>JBBYJM010000016.1:0-7763 GCA_043196275.1 Thermoplasmata archaeon | reverse complement strand
CGGGGGCACGTACTCCGACAGTGGGCGTCCGTTGATGTGGACCACCCTCCGGGCCACTCCGGCGCAGTAGCCGCAGTCCCGGCAGGAGATGGCCCGGCAGTTGGTCGCCGCAATCCGGCGAAGGAACCCCTTCGGGAACGCCCGATTGTCGATCGTCATCGACTCGAGGGGATCGAGGGCGGCCCTCAGCGGCCGAACGATTTCCGGATGGACGCCGGCCTGATCCAGGCGGTGCAACGCTGCCCGGGGGCCCCGGTTCTGGACGTAGCTCAGGATGTCGAGGAGATTACCGGGATACTGCCGGGCGGTGTACGCCTGGACGACCCGCCGGATCCAAGGGGTGGTTTGGTTGCGGCCCGAGATCTTGAACCGATGGACCCCGATCTCCTCGTAGACCTCCAGTTCCTCCGGCCGGACGAAGATCCCGGCGATCATCTGGGCCGGGTCCCGGGCGACCTCGAGCCCGCACTGGAGCAGCGGAAATTCGAACCAGGGGGGCTCGACGGTGTCGGTCTGGGAGGCCAGGGAGCTGGTGTTGAGGTGGTGGAACCGGAAGGGGCAGTCGTGGATGCAGGTCTGGTTGACCAGCACCTCGACCCGGGCCCCGGCCTCGGCGAGCCCGCGCAGCAGCGCGAAGTCCCGGTTGGCCTCCTCGATCACCAGGGTATCGGCGCCCCGGCGAAGAAAGTACTCGCCCTGGGCGACGGTGCGGATCCGGGCGAACGTCGAAGCGCTGATCCGGGTGTAGGGGTACTCCCGATGGATCCACTCGATGAGGGCCGGGATCGCGACCACGAATCCGTCGACCCCGATCTCCACGAGCCGGGCGACCTCCGCCTGGAGCCGAGCGAGGAATCCGGGGGCGTACTCCCGGAGCCCCAGGTCGGACGTGTTGAAGGTCGCATAGAACTCCCGTCCTCCGGCATGGACCTCCGCCACGTGGGCCCGGAACTGGGCCTCCGTGATCGGCGGCAGGATGTGGGGGGGCCGCCCCCCGCCGACCAAGGTGAGCGGGAAGTTCCCGAAGAAGGAGGCGATGGGAAACTCCCGGGTCGAGGCGATCAGTTCGGGGTCGAAATTGGAGGCGACGACCAGCTCCATCGAGCCGGGAGCCCTCCGGCTCAGGTAATGCCGGTCCCTGACCGGTAAGGCTCGCAGCCCAAGATGGGGCGGACCCTGCCGGGTCCATGACCGGCGATGCCGCCGCGCGCGAGGGCTCGCTCGAAAGCTACCGCCGACTGATCGAGCGCTTGGATCGGGCCCTCCTCGAGCTGTATGCGGCCCGGGTCCGGACGGTCGCCCGGCTCTGGGAGTACAAGCTCCGGCACGGACTGCCCCTGCACGATCCCGGGCAGGAGCGGCGGGTCCTCGCCCGAACGGCCGGGTGGGCCCGGGAGCTGGGTCTCGCCCCGGTGGAGGCCGAGGCGCTGATCCGTGAAGTGATGGCCCGCTCGGCACCCCGGGCGGGAGCCCCCGCCGGACCGATCGATGGGACGGCCCCGATCGCCCCCCCGCTGGTCGCCCACTGAGGGATGGATCCGGTCCGGACGGGAGGTCCGAAGTGCGGCGCCGACCCCGCCCCAACTGTGATACCCTCGAGCGCACCTTTCGGAGCCGATGGCGCGGCGCCGGAGTCTCCGGTCCTCAGGGCATCCACCCCGGTCCCGGCCCGGCCGCGGCGGATCGAAACGCTCCGAACTCCTCCAGATGACCGCCCAGGTCGGGCCGGACCCCAGTTGGGTGCGGCGGCTGGCCCGGGCCCAAGGCCTCACGGTTCGGATGCGGGCCTGCCAGCCGATCCTTCCGGGGGGCCACCGGTCGGTCCACCTGCTGGAACTGAGCGGCACGGCCGACGCCGTGGACCGGGCCCTGGCCTCGCTGCCGGCCGATCCGGAGGTCATCCGGGTCACCGAAGCGCCCCGGGGGCCGTCCGACCCCGCCATCGTGCGGGTCGAAGCGACCACGAACGCGCGCTGCCGGATCCTCTTCACCGCCGGGCTCCTGTGCCGGAACTGCCGATTCCTCGAGCCCCCCGACGCCCGGCCCGAATCGTGGGAGGTCGTCGGTCCCCGACCGACGGCGTCTCCCTCCGAACGTCGGGCCCGCGAACGGGCCCTGATGCGCGACGGGGCGGTCCTGCGGAGCCTCCGACCCTGGAGCACCCGTCCCGGGCTCACCCCCCGGCAGCGGGCGGCCCTGGAGGTCGCCCGCCGGCTCGGCTACTTCGGGGTGCCCCGGCGCGCCGACCTGGCCGCGGTCGCGAAGGAGCTCGGGGTGAGCCGATCGAGTGCGGCCGAGCTCCTCCACCGCGGGGTCTCCCGGATCCTGGCCGAGGCGTTCGACTCCGTTCCACCGCCCCGCTCCTGAGGGCCGACGGGCCCGGGAGGGCGCCCGGATGATCCACGGACGCCAGCCCCGGCTGATCTTCTGGGAGACGACCCGCCGGTGCCCGCTCCGCTGCCGCCACTGCCGGGCCATGGCGACAGCGGATCCGGCGCCCGGGGAGCTCTCGACCGACGAAGGCGTCGCGTGGATGGAGTCGATCGCCCGGTGGGAGGTCCCGCGACCGGTAGTGGTCCTGACCGGCGGGGATCTCCTCCACCGTCCGGACCACCTGGAGCTCGTCGCCCGGGCCCGCTCGCTCGGGCTCAGCGTCGCCGTTTCGCCGGCCGTCTCCGACCGGCTGACCCCGGAGCTGATCGGTCGTTGGGCCGACCTCGGGGTCGCCGCGGTTTCCTTCAGCCTCGACGGGGCCACCCCCACCTCCCACGATGCGCACCGGGGCGTGGCGGGGAGCTTCCGATCGACCTGGCGGGCGATCGACGAGGCCCAGGCCGCGGGGCTCCGGGTCCAGGTCAACACGACGGTGCTACCGGATCGCCCGGAGGAGTTGGGCGCCCTCGGCGCTCTGCTGAAGCTCCACCGGGTGCCGGTCTGGGAAGTCTTCTTCCTGGTCCGGACGGGCCGGGCGGCCACCCTCCCGGAGATGACCCCGGCGGAGTATGGAGCCGTCGCTCACCTGCTCTACGACGCCTCGCGCTACGGATTCATCGTCCGCGCGGTCGAGGGCCCGTGGCTCCGGCGGGTAGCCCACGAACGGGCGGCCGGAGCCCCCCCGCCCTCGTCGGGCCTGTACCCGACGATGGCCGCCCGGTTGCGCCGACACCTGGGCCCGCCGACCCACCCCTCCTCCATCGCTCCGGTCGGGACTCTCGATGGCGACGGGATCGTCTTCGTCGGCCATGACGGTACGATCTCGCCGGGGGGTCTCATGGACCTCCCGATCGGCTCGGTCCGCACGGACGATCTGCGGGCCGTCTACCAGGGGCACCCGCTCCTTCAGGCGATCCGGGCGCGCCGGTTCTCCGGCCCGTGCGGCCACTGCCCGGCCCGCAGCTACTGCGGCGGCAGCCGGGCCCGGGCGCTCGCAGAGACCGGGGATCCCCTGGGCAGCGATCCGGCCTGCCCCTGGGCCTCGGAGGTCGGGGGGCCGTCGCTCGGGGCCGCCCCGGCCGAGGAGGTCCCTTCGATATGAACGGACTGGACATCGCGGTGCTCTACGTGCACCTCTTCGCCGCCGTCCTCTTCGTCGGGGGCTCATTCTTCTTCTGGCTGATCCTCGAGCCGGTCACCTACACCCTCGCCCGGGACGAGTCGGAGCGGACCGCCCTGGTCGCCCGGGTCGCGCGGCGGTTCGGCCAGTTCACCCACCCGCTCCTAGTGGGCCTCGTCGCGACCGGTATCTTCAACGCCACATGGTACCTTCCGTCGCTGTCCGCGCTCACGACCACCCCCGCCGGGGAACTCCTCCTCACCAAGGGGCTCGTCGTGGTCCTGCTGATCGCACTGATCTACCTCCACGGCGCCTACTACGGGCCCCGGATCGTGCGGCTCGCCCGGGAACGCCGCTACGACGAACTTCGCGCGTTGCGGCGCCGGAGCCGGACCGTATCGATGATCAACCTCGCCCTCATGCTGGCCGTCCTCCTGCTGGCGGTCCTGCTCCAGTCGTATCCGTGAGGTGCCGGGATCGGATGGGGCCGGCCGACGAGCTTCCCGGGATCCTCCTCGTGGCGCTGGGTGCGCCCGACACGCTCGCGGAGGTTCCGTCGTTCCTCTCCGCGGTCCGCGGGGGCCGGCCGACGCCGCCCGCCATGGTCGATGAGTTCGTCGAGCGGTACCGGGAGATCGGGGGCGGTTCGCCCCTCAACCGGATCGGGCGGACCCTCGCCCGCCGGTTGGAGGCGCGGATGGAGCTCGGGGGGCGGCCGGTCGTCTGCCGGTACGGGACCCTCCACGGCGCCTCGTCCCTAACTCAGGGGTGGGATGAACTCCTCGGAGCCGGGGCGACGCGGATCGTCTGCCTGCCGTGGACGCCGTTCTACACACCCTGGGGCGTCGGTCGCTACCTCGCCCGGGTCCGGGAGCTGCGGCGTCGCCGGGCGGATCGTCGGCCGGTGGTGTACCTCACCGGCTGGCACTCCGCCCCGGGGCTCGCCCGGGCCTGGGCCCGCCGCATCGGTGCGGCCTCCGACAGCCTCGCCGACCGCTACGGCGAGAGGCCGACCCTGCTCTTTTCGGCCCACAGCCTGCCGGACCGTCCGGTCGATCCACCCCAGCAGTATACCGACCAGCTCGATGGACTGCGGGCCGGAATCCTGAAGGAACTGCCGGCGCACCATTCGGAGATGGCCTACCAGAGCGTCGGTCGGGCCGACGGGCCTTGGCTGGGGCCGGCCGTCGAAGCGGTGGCGGATCGATGCCTCCGGGCGACCACCGCCCCGGTCCTGCTGGCCCCGATCGGGTTTCTGGCCGACAACCTCGAGATCCTCTACGACCTCGACCGGGCGCTCCGGCGACGTCTGGGCGTACGGTCCGAGCGACTTTACCGTGTGCCGTCCTTCAACGCCGACGACGATCTGGTAGCGACCCTGGAGGCGATCGTCGGACCGGCGATCCCCAATGGGCCCAGCGGGATGGAGGCCTCCGTCTCCTCCGGTGCGGCTCGGCGGGGAGCGGTGGGGGGCATCGCCCGACGCTGAACCGTGGGACCCGGGGCCGTTGGATCCCCCGGGGGACGCCGGAAGGCCCCCGTCAGCCCGGGTCCGATCCGGTCCGGCCGGGGGCCGACCCGACGGGCTCGACGATCACCTGGAGCTCCCGGGCCTCGACCTCGTTAGGCTCCCAGGGCCGCCGGTACCGGAAGCGGACGGTAAAGCGTCCGGCGTGGGCCGGCTCGAGCCGGAACCGTTGGACGCCTCCTCGGCCGGGGAGGGCCGGGAGATCGGGTTCGTACCGCTCAGCCCGCAGGAGGATCCCCTCCGGGAGGGGGTCGCACTCCCAGCGGTAGCCGCTGGAGGGCCGGGCCGGCCAAGAGACCTCGATCGGCTCCCCCACCCGGGCCCTTCGGACGATCGGGGAGCTCCCCGGGCCCCCTTCCGGAGGAGCGGGCGTCGGATCGATCACGGCCTCCGGGGGAGCGCGGGCGGATAGGCGATCTTCCTCTCGACCGCATGGGCGGCCGTGGCGGCCTTCCGCCGGGCCTCCTCCAGGGTGGCCCCCCGGGCCACGGCGACGCCCAGCCGGCGCTCCGGGTACGCCTCGGGCTTTCCGAACAGGTAGAGCCGGACCCCCGGCTCCGCGAGGGCTTCGGAGAGCCCGCCGAGTTCGGGGGCCGGACCCGAACGGTCGGCCAGGATGACGTGCGCCGCCGCCGGCGTGGTCGGTTCCGGGCCGCGGTACGGGAGGCCGAGGATCGCCCGGGCGTGGAGGGCGAATTCGCTGTTCCACTGGCTGCCGAGCGTGACGAGGCCGGTGTCGTGGGGCCGCGGGGAGACCTCGCTGAAGTAGACCCGGTCCCCGGCGACGAAGCACTCGACACCAAAGATGCCGAACCCGCCGAGGCTGTCGGTGACCCGCTGGGCCACTTGGACGAGCTCCGCCTCGACGGGGGCCGAGAACCGTTCGGGCTGCCAGCTTTCGTGGTAGAGGGTCCCCGGCCGCACGTGGGCGATCGGGTCGAGCACGGTCGTCGCCAATCGGCCCCCGGGCGCGTAGTGCCGGAGGGTCAGCATCGTCACCTCCCGGTCGAACCGCAGGAACTCCTCGACCATGACCCGGGGGTCGGGGACCCGGCCGTGCTCGCTCGCCTCGACATAGGCCCGGTCGACCTGCTCGGGAGTTTCGACGCGGGTCATGCCGTGGCCCGAGCTCGACATCATCGACTTGAAGAGGCAGGGAAAGCCGATCTCCCGGGCGGCCGCCCGCGCCTCGTCGAGGGAGGCGGCGACGTGGAACCGGCTCGTCGGCACCCGGGCCCGGTCGACGGCCCGGCGGCGGAGCCGCTCCCGGTCCATCGTGATCCGGGTCGCCTCGGCGTTCGGGATCACCGTCCAGCCGTCCGACTCGAGCCGGAGCAGCTCCTCGGTGGCCACCTGCTCGATCTCGGGGACGATCAGCTCCGGCGACTCCCGTTCCACGACCGCCCGAAGCTCGGCGGGGTCGGTCATGGGGATCACATGGTGCCGGTGTGCGACCTGCATCGCCGGGGCGTTCGGGTAGCGGTCGACGGCGATCACCTCGGCACCGAGCCGCATCGCTTCGAGCGCGATCTCCCGGCCCAGCTCCCCGCTGCCGAGAAGCAGGATCCGGGGAGCGGTCCCGACGACCGGGCTCCCGATCCGGTCCCGGTAGGCCACGTTCGGGTCGGGCATCCGGCCGAGCTTAGGGCCTCGGGGAGAATAACGGGAGCGCCCGCCAATCAGTGCGGGGCGTAGAGCCGGGCGACGGCGGTCCGGACGTCGGCGTCGACCGCGTCGGGGTCGCGGTCGGCGTTGACCCGGACGAACCCGTACTCCTTCGCCATCCATTCGAACTCGGTCTGGAGCAGCCGCTGGAAGGCGAAGAAGCTCTCGAACCGGTCCCGGGAGATCGAGAGATCCATCCCGGACTCCCAGTAGTCGAGCGATCCGTACCGGGCGATCGCCCGGTGGAGGAGGATCTCGGGCCGGGCGTCGAGGAAGACGGTGAGGTGGGGGACCAGGGCGAAGGAGTAGAGCTTGCGGGCCCATTCCCGGGTCGCCCCCCGGACCACCGCCCGGGCCATCAGGGTGTAGATGTACCGGTCGGCGAGGACGGCGCTCCCGGCGACGAGCGACGGGAGGATCTTGTTCTCGAGCTGGTCGGCGAAGTCGGCGGCATACAGGATCGACATCGTCGTCGGGCTCAGGGTGTGGCCCTGCTTCGCCCGGTCGATCTCGGCGCCGACCAGGCGAGAGCGCCGCAGGCCGGTGTCGACGACCGGATGCCCCTCGATCTCGAGCCACTCCTTGAGCCGGGCGACCTCGGTCGTCCGGCCCGAGCCGTCCGCCCCCTCGATGACGATGAGCCGCCCCTGGATCGGGCCGTCGGCGGCCCGGGGCAGCCGGGTGCCGTAGGTCTCAGCCATGGACGAGCGCCTCCGCGGTGGGGAAGTCGACAAGGAGGGGCCGGACCTGCTGGCGGACCGACGCGACGACCTCCTCGACGCTCCGGTCGGCCCGGATCGTCACGAAGCCGTCCCGCGGCGCCAGCCGGTCGTACTCCCGCTTGAGCCGGGTCTGGAAGAGCCGGAAGCTCTCGAGGAGGTTCTCCGAGAGTCCAAGGTCCATGCCGGCCTCCCAGGTGTTGATCTTTTCGCGCGCGGCGAGCTTCCTCGCGATCGAGGTCGCGACGGGGACCCGGAAGTAGAGCACCCGGTCCGGCCGCGGGGCGAAGGCGTAGAG
>JBBYJM010000015.1:0-7846 GCA_043196275.1 Thermoplasmata archaeon | reverse complement strand
ACGCTGCTCAAGGCGGTGCGGGAGCGGCTCGCGGCCGAACCCCTCTCGCTCGTCTGCCTGCGGTGCGGGTTCACCCGCACGACCACCCCCGGCCGCTACGGGGTCGAGGGCGGCAGCCGATGCCTCCTCTGCCGCGGGTCGCTTTCGGCCGTCCTCTCCCCCAAACGGAGCGAGGAGATCACCCGACTCTCCCGCTACGCCCAGGCGAAGTACCGGGCCGGCCTGCCCTCCACATCCGAGACGAAGCGCCGCCGACGACCCCGGAGTCCGCCGATCCCCGAGAGCGTGGTTCGGGCCGGCTACACCTCGGCCGAGCTCGTCGCCCACTACGGTGAGCGGGCGCTCTACGCGCTCGCCGCCCGAGGCATCGGACCCGAGACCGCCCGGCGGCTGCTCCAGCGGCTCTATCGGAACGACGACGAGTTCCTCACCGAGATCCTGAGGGCCGAGCGGCACTACGCCCGGACCCGGTCCTTCTGGGATTGAGGGGACCGGGCCGCCCCCCGGGCGAGCGCGTCGACCACCGACCGGGGGGCCGAGGTGCGGAACCCTTCGGGCCGGGCGTGGGTCCGGGCCGCGGCATGGCCGAGAGATCGCAGCCGCTCGACGAACGCGTCCGGCGCGTCGGGCGTCGGCAGACCCTCCCGGCCGCAGATCTCGTTCGGCTCGAAGTAGAACGGCACGTCGGCGCCGCTTTCCGCCCGGAGCCGGTCGAGGAAGATCCCGATCCGGCGGGGCTCGGCCGCGGTGGCGGGCGGTCGGAGTCCGCCCACGAAGCCGGCGTCGAAGAGTGGCCCGACCCAGAGCGGCCCAAACGGCCCGCCCGCCCCGAGCCACGGTCCGTCCCAGCGGTCGGGTTCGAGCACCGCGATGGGCGGCTCGGGCGTCGCCTCGGTCCGGGGATCGACCCGGACGTACGCTCGAACGTGATGGTCGCCGACGTACGCCACCAACGGCCGGATCGTCCGGCCCCGGGCGCGGGCGAACCGTTCGAGGAAGGCCAATAGGATCCTCAGTCCCCCCTCCGGTCCCAGCCGGCCCCGGACCGGCCGGCTCCCGTAGCGGCGTTCGCAGGCCGTGGGGGAGGCGCCGGCGAGGACCGGCATGTCGGTCGCCGCCACCCCGAGGAGCCCTCCGGGGGCCAGCGCCTCGAACGCGGCCGGCAGGAACGGCACCGGGGTCCCGTAGGGATCGAGGTCGACCCAGTCGACGGCCGGCGGAGGGAGGGCGACCCGGGCGTCCCGGGCGGCGACCCCGAGCCCCCGGCCGGGATAGCGGGCGATGTTCCGCTCCAGGACCCGGAGGGCTTCGGGGTCGCGGTCGGTCAAGGTCAGCGCGTCGAACCGCCCGACCTCGACCGCGCACCGGATGGCCCGGACGCCGGTGGCGCTCAGCATCTCCCAGCCGGTGGCCACCGGAGCTCCGAACTCGCGGAGCCGGGCGATGACGGCGACCGCAAGGTCCCGGTCGAGGGCCATCGACGGATTGTAGAACACCGGGGCCCGTCGGCCCGGCCCTCGGGCGGAACCGGTCATCGGCAGCCAGAGTTCGGTCCCGCCTTCGCGGACCAGTCGAAGCCCGGCGGTCAGTGGGCGGTCCCCTGGATCAGGCGGACCACCTTGAACGGGAGGAGGTTCTTGTTGACCGGCGTCACCTCGAGCAGCCGTAGCTCATCCCTCCGCCGGATGTCCTGCAGTAGAGGGTTGCGGGACTTCTTATGGAGTGTCATGAGGGTCGTCTTCGGGGTCTCGAGGGTCGCCACGACCGCCTGGGTGAAGATCTCGCTGTCGACCTCGAGCTTGCCGACCTCGTCGATCACGATCACGTCGGCCGACTCCCGGGCATCGGCCAGCGCCCGGACCCCGAGGTCCTCGAGGACCTCGACCGCGATGCCGTAGCGCCCGCTCCGGTGGCGGGACTTGAGATTCTCGTGGGCAAAGACCCCCCGCTCCTGCGTCGCCCAGTGGACGAGATGGAACCCGACCGGCCGGCGCTTCTCGATGATCGGCTCGGTGACCATCCCGCCGACGACGATCCCCTCCGCCTCCAAGAGCTGGATGATCCGCAGCAGCGTCTGGGTCTTCCCGGAGCCCGGCAGCCCGGCGATACCGATCTTGACCGGGGCCGACAACCGACGAGGCACGTGCGGGATGCTCCCTGAACAGCGTCGACACCCCCCTTTTGAATAAGAAGCCATCGCGCATCGGCGGAAATCGCATGGGCGACGTACCACCCGAACGGTCGATCTATCCCATCCGGGAGGATACGCTGCTCCTCCGTCCCTATGCCGAGGCCGACCCCGGTCGCTGGTTCCTCGAAATCGGCACCGGCAACGGACTCCTCGCCCTCACGGCGGCCCGGCGCGGGGCCCGGACCGTCGCCACCGACCTCAACCGTGGGGCGCTGCGACAGCTCGCGACCCGGGCCCGGGCGGAGCGGCTCCCGCTCGTCGCGGTCCGCACCGACCTCGCGAACGGCCTGGGTCGGTTCGATCGGATCGTGGCCAATCCCCCGTATCTGCCGACGCCGTTGGAGGGCGCCGACCCGGACCCCGACGACCGTCTCGCCCTCGACGGCGGGCCGGACGGATGCCGAGTCTCCGCCCGGATCGTCGACGCCCTGGACGAGCACCTGCGCCCGGGCGGTCGCGCCTACCTCCTCGTCTCCTCGGTGCAGGCGGCGGAGGGCCTCGAACGGATCCGGGACGGCTACTGCGCCCGGGGGGGCCGGATCCGGACGGTGGCCGAGCGACGCCTCGAGGGGGAGCGGCTCGAGGTCTGGGAGTTCCGACCGGCCTAGGCCCGCTGACGCGCGTGGTCGACGACCGCGGCCAGGAAGCGGGCGCCGTCGCCCGCCGCCGACGCCGAATCCCGGCGGGGCCAGTCGGGCATCTGCCAGCGATCGAACGAGCGCTCCGGGTGGGGCATCAGCCCGAAGACATTCCCCGAGGGGTTCGTGAGGCCGGCGACATCGCCCTCCGAACCGTTCGGGTTCCACGGGTAGACCGGGGGTCCCCCGTCGGGCGCCGCCCACCGGAAGAGGATCTGGCCGGCCGATTCGAGCTCGCGCAGCCGTTCGCCCGGCGCCCCGGGCAGCACGAGCTTGCCTTCGGCATGGGCGCTCGGGAAGAGGTACGAGGTGCCCCGGGGCACCGACCGCAGCGGGGCGAAGGCTCCGCCCGTCCAAGCACAGAAGGTCGGGCGGCACTCGAAGTGGCCGGAGTCGTTCGGCATCAGCGCGGCCTCGGGTGGACCGAGACGGCCGTCGCGCCGGCCGGGCAGAAGCCCCAGCTCGATGAGCGTCTGGAAGCCGTTGCAGACCCCGCCGACGAGCCGGCCGTCCCGGACGAACGCCTCCAGATCCTCACCGATCGTCGATCGGACGCGGGCCGCGAAGATCGCCCCGGCGCGCACGTAGTCGCCGGCGGAGAACCCCCCCGGGAAGAAGAGCAGGTCGAAGTCGGAGAGCCGACGGCGCCGCCGGCCTTCCTCCCGCCCGAATCGCTTCAGATGGATCACTTCGGGCCGGCCCCCGAGCGCCCGAAGGGCCCGGGCCAGCTCCTCGTCGCAGTTGGTGCCCTCGATCGCCAGGATCGCGGTCCGGACCGTGCGCCTGCCCACGGGGCCGGCAGAATCGGCGGCGCCTTAACCGTTCGGGGCGGGAACTCCAAAGCCGAGGGGTGGCAGGAGGTAGCGCACGCGGACCCGATCGTTCCGCCGCACCGGTCGTCCCCCCGGAGGCAGCAGGGTGAACGCCTCCGCTCCGGCCAGGCTCGAGATCGCCGATGAGCTGCGGAACGTCGAGTAGACCCGCCCGTCCGCGCCCCGGCGCAGCGGGACGACCGTCCACAGGCCCTCGGTCAGCGCCACGGCCCGCTCCCCCATCCTTGCCCACCCCTCGACCCAGCCGGGGCCGGCTCGGCCCGCAGCCCGGCGTAGGACCGGCAGTCCCAGCCAGAACATGTTGAGGAGGCCGGAGGTAGGATGGCCGGGAAGACCGATCCAGAGCTGGCCCCGGACCCGGGCCGCCAGCGTCGGTTTCCCGGGCCGGACGGCGATCCCGTGGAAGAGAAGCTCTCCTTCGGAGGCAAAGATTTCGGGCAGAAGGTCGCGCTCGCCGACCGAACTTCCCCCGGTCATCAGGAGGAGATCGCTCCCCCGGGCGGCGGCCCTCAGGCGCCGACGAAGCGCCCGGGGGTCGTCCGGGGCCGGTGGGTGGATGACCGGCGTCCCTCCGGCAGCCCGCACGACGGCGGCCAGCGCAGCGGAGTTGGAGTCGTAGATCTGGCCGGGACGAAGCCGGGTTCCCGGGATCGCGAGCTCGTTCCCGTTCGAGACGATGGCGACCCGGGGCCGCGCCCGAACGGCCACGGCGGCGTGGCCGAACATCGCGAGCGCTCCGATCCGGGCGGGGGTCAGCGGTGCCCCGGCGAGGGTCAGCCGATCGCCCCGGGCGAAATCCTCCCCGATCCGGGCGATCCGCGCCCCGACGGGGACCGGTCGGGTGAGCCGAATGTATTCTCCCTGACGTTCGACCTCTTCGAAGATCGCCACGGCGTCGGCGCCCTTCGGCAGGGCCGCGCCGGTCGCCACCGCGACCGCGTCGCCCGGCCCGAGGCGACCGCCGCCCCGGGCCTCGGCGAACCGTTCCCCTCGGAGCCTTAGCCGGACCGGGCGACGAGGCGACGCCGTCCGAGTTCCGGACGATCGGACCGCGTAGCCGTCCCAGCTGGCCCGGTCGGTCGCCGGGATCGGGCGGTCGGCCCGGATCGTGGTCGCGGCCAGCCGATCGACCGCCTCCGGTAGTGCGATCGTTTCCGTCCGGACGACCGGACGAAGGGAGCGCATCAGGCGTCGCGCGGCGACGTCGGGGGGGATCAGCTTGCCGAACGGATGGAACTTCACGGCCCGTCCCGGCCCGTCGCGGCCCGTACCCGACCGCCGCGGACCCAGCGGGCCGCCGAGCGGTGGCCGGCCCTCAGGCAGTCCCGCAACGGTGCCCCGGCCCACCAGCCGAAATAGAATCCGGCCCGGAACGCGTCCCCCGCGCCGACCGTCGTCACCGGGCGGGCCACCCGGATCCCGGGCACGGTGATCCGTCCGGTTCGGGCGAACGCCGTGGCCCCCCGTGCCCCCTCGGTCCGGATCACCAACGGCACCCGGGTCAGGAGCTCCTCCACCCTCCGGGCCCCCAGCAGGGTCTTGATCCGGTCGATTTCCGAACGGTTCCCGAACAGGATCTCGGCGCCCTCCAGGAGGTGGCGGAGCTGCGGGGCGGTCCAGCGGTAATGGACCTCCTGGGCCGGGTCGACCGCGACCCGGAGCCCCGCGGCGCGGGCCGCCGCCTTCCAGGCGAGCTGCCAGCGGGGATGACCCGTCGTCAGATGGAGCCACCGGTACTCCGTGAGGAGGCCCCGAGGGATCGAAGGCGGCGCCGAGGAGCCCATCGGGCCCTGGTCGATGAGCACCTCGGTCTCGCGTCGGTCGTTCTCCAGGATGTAGCAGGTCGGGGTGCCCGTCCCGGGGACCCGCTCGACGCCGCGCAGGTCGAGGCCGGCCCGACCGAGCTCACGGAGGAACGCGTCGGGAAAGTCGTCGCCGATCCGACCGATGAGCCCGGTCGGGATCCCGACGGCGGCGCTGCCGCGGGCGAGATTGGCCGCCGGTCCCCCGAGGGCCGATCGCGAGCTCCGGATCGGGACCGTCCGGTCCGGGGCGGGGAACTCGGGAAGTTGAAGGAATCGGTCCACATTGATGTGGCCGGCGACCAGGAGCCCGCGCGGGGGTTCGATGGGCTCGGGGCCCGGTACGGTCTTCGGCATTCCTTCGGGGAGGAGGACCGCCCCATATCCCGATTTCGGGCCGGGGAAACCCCTGGGCCGGCTCCGGGCGCTTAACTAACCGGCCTCCGTGCGCCGCCCGGATGATCGTCGAGGGGGCGATCCTGGACCGCTCGGGTCCCCGAGCCGCCTACGTGCGGGTGCAGGCCGGTCGGATCGTCGAGGTGGGGTCGATCGGCTGCGACTCCACCCGAGGGCGGGAACGGAGGATCCGGGGGATCGTGACGCCGGCGCCGGTGAACGGCCACACCCACCTGGCCGACTTCCTCTCGGTCCGAGAACCCCCGGCCGGTTCCCTCGCGGACCTGGTTCGGCCGCCGGACGGCTACAAATTCCGCCTGCTCGGGTCGGCCTCCCCGGCGGCGAAGCGCGCCGCGATGCATTCGGCCCTGCGCTGGATGGAACGGCAGGGCATCGGCGCGACCCTCGACTTCCGGGAAGAAGGGATCGACGGGGCGCGGCTGCTTCGGGCGGCGGCCCGGGGGAGTTCGGTGCGGCCCGTGATCCTCGGCCGACCCCCGGCCGGGGAGATCGCCGGGCCGGACCTGGAGGCGCTCCTGGAGGTCGCCGACGGGATCGGGATCAGTTCGGTGCGGGAGGAGTCGGCGGCCCGACGCCGCCGGTTCGCCCAGGCGTGCCGACGGTCGGGCAAGCTCTGGGCGCTCCACGCGAGCGAGTCGGTCCGGGAGTCACCGGACGACTACCTGGATCCCCGCCCGGACCTGATCGTCCACCTCACCCGGGCCACCACCGACGACCTCCTCGAGGTGAAGTCCGCACGGGCCACGGTCGCGGTCTGCCCCCGGTCGAACGCCCTGTTCGGCCGCCACCCGCCGCTCGCCGAGATGGAGCGGCTCGGACTTCCGGTGATGCTGGGCACCGACAACGGGATGCTCCGACCCCCCACCCTGTTTCGCGAGGCCGAGTTTGCCTATGTCGCAAGCCGGCTCGCGCACCGTCCGGTCTCGGCGAGCTTCATCGCCCGTTCGCTCCTCGTGACTCCGTGGGATTTGCTGGGCCACCCCGACCGGGCGACGATCGAGCCCGGGGGGCCGGCGCCCCCGCTCATCCTTCGGCTGCCGCCGGAGGACCCCGAGTACCAGATCGTGACCCGGGCGGGCGAACAGGTTATCGTCCCCCCGGGGTCGCCGGACCACCGGGGGTCGGGCCGATGACGACGATCGACGAGCTCTTCGCGACCCTCCGCCGCCGGGGGGTCCTCTGGCCGTCGGCCGAGATCTACGGGGGGATCCAGGGGCTCTACGACTACGGGCCGGTCGGGACCGCGATCAAGCGGAAGATCGAGGAGGCGTGGACCGAGTGGATGGTCCGCTCCTCCGACGACTTCTATCTCATCGAGCCGGCCGAACTGCTGCCGGAACCGGTCGTCCGGGCGTCGGGCCACCTCGAGAACTTCACCGACCCCGAGGTCTCCTGCGCCGACTGCCACACCGCGTACCGGGCCGACACTCTCCTCGAATCCTCCCGTCCGGAGGGGATCGACGGCCTCAGCCCGGGCGAGATCGGGCGGCTGGTCCAGGAGGCCGGGGTCAAGTGCCCCCGGTGCGGGGCCCGTCACTGGACGGTGCCGCGCCCGTTCAACCTCATGTTCTCGGTCGATTTCGGCGCGACCGGCGACGAGAAGGCGTACCTCCGGCCGGAGACCGCGCAAAGCAGCTACCTCGCCTTTGCGCGGATGTGGGACGTCGGCCGGCATGCGCTCCCCCTCGGCATCGCCGTGATCGGCCGGGCGTACCGCAACGAGATCGCCCCCCGGCAGGTCCTCTTCCGCAGCCGGGCCTTCACCCAGGCCGAACTCCAGATCTTCTTCGACCCGACCGACTACCCCGTACCGCTCGAGTCGGTCGCGGAGGAGCGGCTGCCGATGGTCCGGGCCGACCGGCGCGCGGCGGGGGACCTGACCCCCGTCGGGAGGACCCCGGTGGAACTCGTCGAGACCGGTGAACTGCCGGCCTTCTACGCCTACCATCTCGCCCGGTCGTACCG
>JBBYJM010000014.1:0-7936 GCA_043196275.1 Thermoplasmata archaeon | reverse complement strand
CTCACCTATGACCCTATGAATGGAGAACTGTACGTATCCGACCAAGGTCCTGCAATAACCGTCGTAAATCCAACCTCTGGGAGGGAAATCACCCAGCTTCCGATAAACACTTCCGATGGGAGCAGCCTGGTGGTGGATCTGGCCAACGGAGATGTGCTCTCCGGAAACCTGGGCCCACCCGGTTATGTCACTGTAATCAACCTGATAACGAATCGACTTTCCTTCCCGACCAACTTGGGAGCCTTGACCGCACTCGTCAACAACGCTCAGGCATCCGACCCGGTCACTGGGAATGTGCTGTTCGATTCGTATCCCCCTCCGTCGAATTCAAGCACGAATGTTAGCTCTCCTCTCTTTCTGATCCAAGGATCGGACTTCCGAAATGTATCGATGAACTGGCTCCACGGCTTCATTTATGGGGCCGCATTCGATCCTGACAACGGGGTGCTTTATGTCAGTGCCGGCCTTGCCGGCAGGAATATTTCCCTGTTGAGTGCGAGCAATCTCAGTCTCATCACCAATATTCGCCAAGTCCCTAGGGGCCCGTGCCTCTTCGACCCCGCCAACCGCTACCTGTATGTCGCCGGAACCGGAACTCTTTCCCCAGAACCCAACGCGAACGATAGTCAGGACGGGATCGTTACGGTGATCAATACGGTGACAAACCGAGTGATTACCCAAGTTCCCGTGGGCCTCGGGCCCGTCGGCATCGCCCTGGATCCCGCCAATGGCTACCTCTACGTGCCCAATATGTTCTCGGACAACGTCTCGATCCTCAACACCCAGACCAACCTCGTCGTCGGGTCCTTCAATGTTCCTCCCATGCCCTATGATATCGCCTACGACTCGCTGAGCCGGTCCCTTTTCATTCCGGACTTTGGGCAAGATGGCATCTACGGAAACGCTAACGCCATCATTGAGGTGACACCGAACTACCCACAGAATGCCCTGACCTTTCAGGAGCAGGGGCTGCCGATCGGCGCCAACTGGTCGGTCTCCATCGACGGACAAGTATACTCCGCGGCCAGCCCGGCCTCCATTTCCATCCCCGAATTTAACGGGAGTTACACATTTGTCGTCACGGGTTCCCAGAACTGGACACCCTCCCCGGCGTCAGGCACTGTGGACCTCTATGGCATTTCACGTATCATACCGATTCATTTCCTTTCCCCGTTCGGGTCATTGCAGGGTTCCGTCCAACCCTCAACGGCGACAATCACGCTGGATAACCAATCGATGAACGTGACGTCCACCGGCAACTTCAGTGTGGACTCACTGACCCCCGGGATCTATGTGGTCGCTGCCCGAGCCCCCGGCTTCTTCGGGGTCTCCCTTGCCCTGTCAATCCTGCCTCGGAACCTGACCACGGTCTACATCCGGTTGATCCCAGCGTTGCCGGCTACGGCAACCCAACCTTTCCTAGTGCCTTGGGTGGCTGGACTTGTCGGAGGTTTGGTAATCTTCGGCGGTCTCATGGCAGTCGGGTTTGTTGTTTACTACCGTCGGCAGCGTCGGCCCCCTCCGACCCCTTGACTTGCGGACCCACCCACGTGGATCTGATGGAGTCGGACCCGCCCCGGAACCCCATTCGGCAGTGCTCGAGAGACCCCGGCCTCTCGGGCGCGGGTCTCCCACAGACCGCCATAGGGTCTTGAAGCCACCCTCTTTCGCGGCCTAGCGAGGTAGGTGGGGGCCGGAGGCATGACTCTCACTTGTCTCCACCGGATCTATCGGTTCGCAGGGGTAATCGCCTCACCTCCATCAGCAAGGCGAGCACCGTTGGAAAAGTCCTCGACAGCCTACGGTAGCCCCAACGCCTCGGTTCTGGCTTAGCCTCGGAGCCCGCGATAGCGCTGGCGCTGGGCGGTGAAGGTCACCTTGGGTCTCAAATCGGGGAAATGTTACCGGAATCCAATGATCGCGTTGGCGGATGTCGCCATCGTCGTCTCCGATGCCCGGGCCTCGGCCCGATGGTGGGAGCGCGTCCTCGGTTTTGCTTCGCATACCATTGGTGGAACAGGACACGCGATCCTAGTGGGCCCTCCCGGCGAGCGTTTGGTCCTCCATCTGTGCGAAGGCTTTGCCCCCTTGGACCCGGGGGACACCGGCATCGCCTTCATTACCGATGACCTACCCACCCTAGTCCGCCGGATGGCGAAGCACCGCGTTCGGTTCCCCACGCCACCCAAGAAGGAGTCATGGGGTTCGATGGCGAAGTTCGAGGACCCGGACGGGAACATCTTCTGGCTTCTCGAGGTTCCGACCGCCATGGTCCGGGCCACACTCAAACTGCGGGCAGCTCCACGATCTTCCCCCAGGGTCCGGCGGTCCACGCCACGTCGTGCTCGCCGGAAAATCTGAGCACGACGCCCGTCATCCGGAGGGTCCCACCCAGTGCCGTGCCCCCGCACCGTCCTTCTCCCTGGGCCGCCGCAATCGGACGACTCTGGAGGGTCTCAGGGAGGCCCGTCCTCGCCCCAAAGACCCTTTGAGGCGATGCGTCGCATGATTTCGGTGGGCCCGTGCGCAATCCCTCCGCTGCGGACATCCCGCCACCAGCGCTCGAAGGGAAGTTCGGAGGAGTACCCACGACCTCCATGGAACTGCAGGGCGGTATCGATGACCTCGAGCGCAACCCGGGTAGCCGTTGCCTTGGCGAGGGCAGTATAGGCATCGGCCCGTTCGCCCCGGTCGAAGCGCTCGAGCGCCCAGCGGACGAGAAGCCAAGACGACTCGAGTTCGGCCCACTCATCGACCAGCCGATCGCGCACCGCCGATTGGCGGGCAAGGGGCTCGCCGAAGGCCCTCCTCTGGGCGGCATGCTGGAGGCTCTGGTCCCAGGCCGCCCGGGCCACGCCCAGGTAGATTGCTGCCAGGAGTCCTCGCTCGCGGGTAAGCTCGGTCCGAACCAGTTTGAACCCGCTCCCCTCCGGCCCGAGTCGGTGGTCGATCGGGACCCGGACGCCCTCGTAGACGATCTGCCCTCGACGCATCCAGCGCTCCCCCAAATCCGGTGGGCTCAGGCTGCGGCGGACTCCTTCCCGGTCCTGCTCGACCAGGAAGGCCGAGATCCCACGGGTCCCCGGTTCGTCGGAGGTCCGGCCATAAACGATGGCCGCTCGAGCATCGACGGCGAAGGCCGCCTCAGTCTTCACTCCGTCGAGCCGATACTCCCCACGCTCGAGTGCGGCGGTAAGCTGGATGCCTCCCGCGTCCGATCCCGCGGCCGGCTCAGTCACCTGGTTGGCAACTAGAGTCTCCCCCCGCAGCATCGGCGCGAAGTACTCGGCCACCAGTTCTGGGCCTCCCTGTTCCCCCAGGACGCTGGCAAACTCCGGCTGGAGGCTCAGCTTGGCAAAGGTAGTTCCCGACCGGTACGCGAGGTGGAACAGGAGGACGGCAGCCCGTGCGGCCGGCAGGCCCCGACCTCCCCGTTCGGACGGGACCGTGAGGCCCAGATACCCGGCGTGTCCCATCCGACGGAAGATCTCCCACGGAAACTCGGGTTGCCGATCGAGCCGGGCGGACGACTCCGCCAGCCGATGGTGCTCGCAAAATTCGACCAGATCCGGCACCAGGGGATCGTCCGGCAACGGGGGAGGAGTCGCTCTCACAGACCCTCCCGTTCAAAGTAGGGAGAGGGGGATGTCGGGCGGGGCGTAGAGGGCGGATCCTCCCCGATGACTCCGGTCGCCTTCAGGCGCTCCACCGCTTCGGTGGAGCGGCCCAGCAGTTGCTCCAGGATCGCCCGGTTATCCTGCCCGAGCCAAGGGGCCCCCCGCCAGACCCCCCCGGGGGTCCCCGAAAACTTCGGGGCGACCCCTGCCCCCTTCACCCGACCCGCGACCGGGTCGACCCATTCGACGAACATCTCCCGGGCCCGGTAGTGGGGATCCCGCGCGATCTCCGCGATGTCATAGATCCGTGAAATAGCAATGTCGTGGCTCTTGCCGAGCGCCTCGAGCTCCTCCCGACTCCGCTCCCGGCAGAACCGGGCGATCGCCTCGTCTACGACCGTCCTGTGGCTCGCCCGGTATTGGGGATCGTCATACGTCGGATCAGTGAATCCGATCAGTTCCTTCGTACGGCGCCATGTCTCCGGGGTCGGCGCTGCGAAGACCACCCACCCATCGCGGGCGGCATGCACATCATACGGATGGAGCCGGGCATGGCCCCGACCGTACCGCCCCCGGATTACACCCCGAACGAAGTAGTCGAGGGCGAGATTCTCAAGGAGCGTGAAGAATACCTCGTACTGGGCCACGTCGACGGCTTGACCTCGCCCCGTTCGCTGCGCCGAAATGTAGCCCATCAGGGCCGCGGCGGCTGCCGCGAGACCGGTCACCGTGTCGTTGAGTGCGGTTCCCGCCCGCATCGGGGGCGCGGGGTCCGGTTCGCCCTGGAGAGAGAGGTACCCGCTGTAGGCCTGGCCGATGAGATCAAACGACGGGGCCCCGACCCGGTCGGGCCGCCCGGTTTGGCCGAAGCCTGACACGTGGACCACCGTGAGCCGGCGGTTGGCGGCCCAGACGGTCCGGTCGTCGAGCCCGAGGCGCTCGTAGGTCCCCGGACGGGACGACTCGATCCAGATGTCAGCGCACCGGACAAGATCGAGGAAGATCTCGCGGCCCTCGGGGCGCCGGAGATCGAGCCCGAGCGAGAGCTTGTTGCGGGCGTACTGGACCCAGGACTCGGAGACGCTCGCCTCCGGCGGGGCCCCTTCCGGCAGGGTCGGGATCAGGGTCCGGCTGGGATCCGCATACGGTCGCTGGTACGGCGGCCCTTCGATATGGATCACCTCGGCACCGAACTCCCCGAGGTAGGTGGACGCCCACGGCCCGGCGACATATCGGGCGGAGTCGAGTACCCGGAGCCCCTGAAGCGGACCGTAGGCGGGGACCAGAGGCTGAGAGGGCCGGGGGGGATCACTCATCGGGGTGGCAGCCCCGGCAAGGGGCATAACTGTGGAGGTTTACATAGAAACCCCACCGACCAAATAACCAAAGCCATTGGTCCTGCCATGACTGAAGCGCCATGGATCCGGTACGAAGGGGCCCGATTCCGCGATGAGTTGACCGACTTCAAGCTCAAGAATCACCCGTTCGCCACCCATCCGTTTTTCCGGGAGCTGGAGCAGGGAAAGATTCCGAAACCGGTCGTCCAGGATTGGGTCCAGCAGTTCTACCCCTGGCTTGCGTGCGTCCCGATCGCCATGGCGGAACGGTTCAGTCAATGTTCGTGGGAGCCCAAGAACGACCGGTACCGTCGCATGATCCTCGATCAGCTGGTGGAGGAGGCGGGGGATCCCAAGGGGAAGGAGCCCGGCCACCCCGAGCTCTGGCTCCGATTCTGCGAAGGTCTTGGGGTACCCCGGGCGACGGTCCAGTCGGCGGAGCTCCTGCCCAGCACCATGGTGGCCATCGACGACTTCCTGTACACGAACCGGGTCAATCCGTTCTATGTCTCCGCGGCCGGTTCCTCGGAGCCGCCCAACGTCCCGCTCTGCGCCCGGCTCCTCCCCGCGTTCCGGACCCACTACGGGGTACCGGAGGAGAATCTGGAGTACTACCGACTCCACGTGACGGCCGACGTCGAACACAGTCAGTGGATCGGGGAGATCGTGGCCTCCTTCGCCTCAACGCCGGAGGTGCGCAAGCAGATGTGGGACCAGATGTTGCGTGGATTCTCGATCCACGCACTCCTGGTGGATGGGGTGTACCGCCGAGCGGTCGCCGCCAATCAACGCTAAATAGCACCGGGAGGGTTCTCCATCCGATGGCAGACCCGGCGAGCCGGCTTGTTGGTGCAGGCGGTCTCACCGGAGTGGCCATGCCGTGGCTCTGGTGATCGGGAGGCACCGGGAGGGTGCCGACCGACGGTGGCCGACGGCCGCCTTTCGCTCCCTTCCCGGTGTCTCCCTTTCGATAGGGCCCAACCTTCGAGAGGGAGTATGAACGGAACCGAAATTCGAATGCGTCGCCTCTTCCCGAGCGCCGCCCGGGGCCTGTTTGCGGTCCCGCTGGACCATTCGGTCACTCTGGGACCGATCGAAGGGCTCGAATCCACCGGACCATTGGCGAAGGAGCTATCGGAGGCGGGGGCCGATCTCCTGATCGTTCCGCCGGGAGCGGTCCGCACGATCGCCCCTTCCCTGGGCCCGACCACCCGGCTCGGCGTCCACCTATCGGCGTCCACCGGCCTCGGCGTGACGCCGCACCGGAAAGTGCCGGTCGGGACCGTAGCCGACGCCGTCGGACTGGGGGCCGACGTTGTCTCAGTCCAGGTCAACTTCGGGGTTCCCGAGGAGCCCGAGATGATCGAAACCCTTGGTCGCACGGCCCAGGACTGTCGCCGGCTTGGAATCCCGCTGCTGGCGATGGTCTACGTGGTCCGACCGAAGCCGGTAGCTCCGGCGGAGGTGCGGCACGCCGCCCGGGCGGCCGCCGATCTCGGCGCCGACCTGGTGAAGATCCCCTACCCTGGGGATGCGGCGGAGTTTGGCCGTACGGTCTCGACAACTCCCGTCCCCGTCCTCATCGGCGGCGGCCCGAAGACCGACACTGAGGAGGATTTGTTCGCCACCCTGCGGGCCATCCGCAGTGTCGGGGGCGCGGGCATCTGCATCGGACGCAAGCTGTTCCAGCGCCCGCCGGTCGGCCCGCTGGCGCGCCGAATCGGCGCCCTCCTCCATGGGGACGGATCGGCTCCGTGACGCAGGAGCGGGTCGCCATCCAGCCCGCGGCGGATTCGCCCCGGGAACGGGAACGGATTGCCGACTATGCGGTACAGCGGGGATTCGGCATGCTCGTGCTGGCCCCCCGGGACCCTCGACGCCCGACCCCCGGGGTCCAAGTCTATGACCGGACCGATCGCCAGCTCCGCCCCCGGCCGGACGGCCCTCCGATCCCGATCGTCCGGGTCGACTCGCCCACCGCCCTCGCCCGGGCCCGGGAGTTGGGGTCCCGGCAAGGCGCGGTTGCGGTCGAGTGGGTCCGGGACCGGGTCATCCCCCTCGAGAATCTTCGGGCCGACGCGGGCCGGTCGTTCCGGATCTGGACCCTGATCGAGGAGCCCGCCCAGCTACCGGCCGCGCTGGGAGCTCTGGAGCACGGGGCCCACGTTGTGGTGATTCCCGCAAGTTCGCTCGAAGCGGTCGACGGCATCGAGGCGGCCCTCGAAGCACGTCCACCCAAACTCACCGGCTGGACGCTGGCCCGGCTTCGGAGCCTCCGTCCCGCCGGCATGGGCGACCGGGTCCTTGTAGATACCACATCGATCCTGCGTCCGTCGGAAGGGATGTTGGTAGGCAGCACTGCCGCCTTCCTCTTCCACGTGGCCAGCGAGGCCGAGGGCTCCGCCTACACCCGGCCCCGATCCTTTCGGGTCAACGCGGGCGCGGCCCATTCCTACGTCCTGTTGGCCGACGGATCCACTCGATACCTCTCCGAACTGGGGCCCGGGGACGCGGTGTTTGTGAGCGAGCCCCGGTCGCCCGGTCGCTCCGTCCGGGTGGGTCGGATCAAGATCGAACGCCGACCGCTTACGCTGCTCGAGGCCACGGTCGAGGGGCGGAGCCGTACCCTCTTCGTGCAGGAAGCCGAGACGGTGCGGCTCTCTTCCGCCCGCGGCCGTACGCCGGTGACCGGCCTTCGTTCGGGCGATCGCCTGGTCGGGTGCGGGTTCCCTCCCGGCCGCCATCTGGGGCAGGCCGTCGAGGAGGCGGTCGAGGAGCGATGACCGCGGCTCCCCGCCTGGTGGTCACCCTTACCGCCCGTCGCCTGGACACGGCGCGGGGGGAGCTGACGGCCGTACAGCGGGCCGGGGCCGATCTTGCCGAGATCCGATTGGATCGCTGGCCGGAGGCGGATCGGCGGCGGGTCCGTGAACTCCTGCCCAGCCCGCTTCCCCTCCTCTTGACGCTGCGTTCACGGCCGGA
>JBBYJM010000013.1:0-8307 GCA_043196275.1 Thermoplasmata archaeon | reverse complement strand
ATCGTCCTTGATCCAGAGCTGGTCCACTCCCAGCTGCTCCCCGAGCCGGACGGCCCGCCGGAGGGGGGACGACGGGAACTCCAGCCGGTCCCGAAACACCCGGGGCAGGGGGGGCAACAGCTCCTGGAACCGAAACAGGGTCGCCGGTCGGGCCAGCCAGGCCGCACGTCCCCCGGCCCGGAGCCCCTCGGGGATTCGATAGTCGACCACGAGGGGGCCGAGGCAGGCGGGGCAGGCCGCACCGGCAGTCAGCTCCGAACGCGCACCGCACTCTTCGCAGACCTGCCCGACGGCCCAGCTCAGGCTGGGCTCACAGGCGGCGCACTCCACATGATCGTCCGCCCGGGAGGGGCTCGGCTCGGTCGTTCGGTACGGTTCGGTCGCGTCCTCGCCCGGTACGATGGTCATGGTTCTGCTCCTTCCGGACTCCCCGGAGTCAGGTCGGCGACCGAGTGACGGAGATAATGGAGACTGACCGAAATATTCCTATAGGACTTGAGACTCCGGAAGCGATGGCTCCGCCCAACGACCTCCCCACCCTTGCGGATCTCCGCCGCCGCCGACTGCGGGCCGGCCTCAGTCAGACCGAACTCGCCCGGCGGGCGGGGGTGAGCCAATCGCTGGTCGCCAAGATCGAACGGGGCCGGATCGACCCCTCCTACCGCAAAGCGCTCGCCCTCTTCGAGGCCCTCGACCGGCACCTCGAGGCGGAACCCAGGGATGTGCCGGTCCGCCACCTCGCGACCCCCACGCTAGTCCATGTGGAACCGTCGACCCTGCTGGTGGAGGCCGCGCGGCGGATGCGACGCCACTCGATCAGCCAGGTGCCGGTGCTCTCGGGGGGCCTGGTGGTCGGCGCACTCACCGACCGCACCATCGTTCGCTGCCTGGCGGACCCGCGTTCGATGTCCCGACTCTCCCGGCTCACTGTCGGGGAGGTGCTCGAGGGACCGTTTCCCCAGATCGACGCCGACACACCGAGCCGCGTCGCCGCCGCTCTCCTCCGCCACGTTCCCGCCGTCCTGGTCACCGAACGCGGGGCGCTCCGGGGCATCGTGACCCAGTCCGACCTGTTCAAAGCCCTCTGACCGAAACCATCGGCCCCGGCCCGAGCCGAGGAGCGGGGGGGTGGAGGGTCGGATAGCTTAGGTAGCCCATCGACCTCCGCCGAGCGGGACGATGCGCTTCCTCCACACCTCCCTCACCGTCCGGGACCTCGAGCGAAGCCTTCAGTTCTACACCGGTTTCCTGGGCCTCGAGTTCGAACGCCGCCGTCCCATCCCGGAAAACCGGGCGGAGATCGCCTTCGTGCGCGATCCTGCCTCGGGTGCCCGGATCGAACTGACCTGGTGGGCCGAACGGCCCGAACTCGTCCCCGGCGACCAACTCGACCATCTGGCGTTCGAGACCTCCGATCTGGACGGGACGATCGCCCGCGCCCGCGGGTCGGGGGTCCGGGTCGCCAAGGAGCCCTATCGGCTCGCGGGGGGATCGGGCCGGATCGCGTTCCTGCTGGACCCGGACGACGTGTGGATCGAGCTCATCGAACGTCCGGCCCCTCCGGGCTAGCCGGGGCGGGGCCTCGGATGGCGCCACCCGACTTGCTCGCTCCGGCGGAGGGCCGTCATCCGCTGACGGCCGTCCTGAGCGCGACGTTCTTCGTCCGGTTCGGTTTCGGGATCACGGTCGCGGTCTTTGCGACCTACATCCTCGGTCGCTCGGTCGGCCTAAATGGCGCCCAGGTCGGGGTGGTCGGGCTCGTGAGCGCCATGGCACCGACGGGGGAGTTCACCACGGTCCTCCTGTCGGGGGCGATCGCCGATCGCTACGGGCGGTTCCCGGTCCTCTTCGGAGGGATGGCCGGATCGGCGATCCTGCTCGCCTTGACCGCGCTGACCCGGGACCCCTGGGCGCTCGGGGCCCTCAACTTCGCCTTCGGGGTCGGGAGCGGGGCGATCCTCGCCTCGAGCCTGGCGCTGATCGCCGACCGATCGGCCCATCCCGAGCGGGGGTACGAGATGGGGCGGTTCGACGCGGTCAACCTGGTCGGATGGATCGGCGGATTTGCCTTCGGCTTCGGCAGCCTTGGCCTGCTCGACAACGCCGAGCTCCCCGCGGTTTTCCGGGCGGGCGCCGCGGCGTTGGCGATCGGGATCCTTCTCGGGGTCTGGTGGGTCCCGAGCGGATGGCGGACCACCCCCAACCGCTCGTACGTCTTCTCGACGGTCCTGCCGGCGATCGTCCGTCGGGAGGTGCTGCTGGTGACCTTACCTTGGCTCGTGATCTACATGTTGATCGGGACTGCGTTCGTCTTCCTCGGCACCTCGGCCTCCGGGGTGGGCATTCCCCCGCTCGATCTCGCCCTCGCGATCGGCCTCGGAGGCCTCCTCCTGGTGGGCACCCAGCCCGCGTTCGGTCGTCTCGCCGACCGGTTCGGCCAGCAACGGCTCATGATCGTCGGCACCGTCGGCTTCGTGGGCGCGATGATCTGCGCGGCCCTGCTCGCCAACCTCGGGGCCCAAATCTGGATCCTCGGAGCGCTGGGGGTTTCGGTCCTCGCGGCCCTGGCCTACGGACCAGCGGCCCTCGCGGCCCTCGCCGACCTGACGGCGTCGCTGAGCCGGGCGACGACGATGGCCATCTACTCGCTCGTGATCTCGCTCGGGATGATCGTCGGGCTGGCGGCCTCGACCAGCCTTTTCGGGGCGCTCGGGAACCTGGGGCTCGACCTCTTCTTCGGCAGCATCGCGGCCGGCTTGGCCCTGCTCACGGCGCTCCGTACGATCGATCTCCGACGGGCCGCTCGGTCGGGCTCGGCGTAGAACGGCCGCTACGACTCCGGCTCGATGACCAGGTGCCGTAGCGTCGGCTGGGAGGCCTTGAGGTCGGAGGAGAGCTCGTCGATCACCACCTCCACCTGGTCGGTGGTGAGCCCGTCCTGAAAGTTGATCCGCAGCGCCACCAGGGTGTCGTCGGGCCCCAGCAGCATCGACTGGATGCCCCGCACCGACCGTACCTTCGGATGCCGCTGCGCGACCATCAGGATCGACCGGGCGACCTCGGGAGGGATGGCACGGCCGGTGAGCAGATCCCGGCTCTCCGCCGAGAGGAGGATGCCGGTCGCGATCATCAGGAGGCCGACGACCGCAGCGGCGATCCCGTCGTAGGCCGACTGTCGGGTGAGGTAGACTCCCACGAGGCCGACGAGGGCGACCCCGGCCCCGACCAACGCCACCACATCCTGGTAGACGATGGTCTTGACCCCGACCTGGGAGGACTCCCAGAGCGCCCCGAAGCTCTCGCGGGAGCGCCGCAGCTCGCGGAATGCCACCGCGAGCCCGGCCACACTGGCGATCAACGTCGCCGCGACGACCAGGAGGGCGTGAGCGACGTCAACGACCCGGACCGGCGAGAGGATCTGGAGGGTTCCGACGGCGAGGGAGAAGAAGCCGGTGAGGGTAAAGGCCACTAGCGTGGCGACGAAGGCCCAGAAGAACCGTTCCTTGCCGAACCCGAACGGATGCCGCTCGTCGGGGGGGCGCCGCGAAGCGTAAAGCCCCACCAGCAGGAAGGCGCTGCCCAACAGATCGCTCAGGCTGTAGGCCGCCTGGGAAAGGACCGCCCGACTACCGGTCGATCCAGCCACCAGGAGGTTGACCCCGAACAGCGCCACGTCGAGGGCGATCGTCGCGTAGATGAGCAGTTCGGAACGCATTTCGGGCCGGGCCCTGGGGCGGAAAGTTGAGCCGGTCCGGGGTTAAGCCTGTTTAGGTGGAGGGGTCGGCCGAACCCTTTTACCCCCGCCGTTGGTACCCCGGTCGAGGATACCATGACCGCACCAGCACCTGGCCCGGGCGCTTCGACCCGAACCCCTGCCGCGACCACCCCACGCTTCCCGCGCCCCCCGCTGGAGCGGCTTGGACTCAGCCCGGGGAAGCGCGCCCGGCTGACCGACCTCATGTACAAGCATGGACCGGGCGGAGGAACGATGCTGGTGCTGCCGATCGACCAGGGGCTCGAGCACGGCCCGGTGGACTTCTTTGTGAATCCGGAAGCCCTCGATCCGACCTACCAGTTCGAACTGGCGGTCGAGGGGCGGTTCAGCGCGATCGCCGTCCACATCGGCCTCGCGGAGAAGTACTACCCCGAGTACGCCGGCCGGATCCCGCTGCTGCTCAAGCTCAACGGAAAGACGTCGATCCCGCCGGACCATGAGGCGTTCAGTGCGCTCACCGGCACGGTCGAAGACGCGGTCCGGCTGGGCGCCGATGCGGTCGGATATACCCTCTATGTCGGCTCGCCGGCCCAGGACCGGGACTTCGAGCAGTTCATGGAGATCCGTTCGGAGGCCGACCGGTACGGGATGCCGGTCGTGGTCTGGGCGTACCCGCGAGGCGATGCGGTCGCCCAGCGGGGCGGCAAGGAGAGCCTCTATGCGATCGACTACGCGGCCCGGGTCGCGCTGGAGCTCGGCGCCGATGTGGTGAAGGTCAACTACCCGGTCCGCTCCGAAAAGGACCGGCAGAGCCCTCCGCCGTACAACTCGCTCGATCTGACGCCCGAAGCCGCCTTCCGCAAGGTCGTGGAGAGCGCCGGCCGCGCGCTGGTTCTCGTCTCCGGGGGGGAGAAGGTGGCCGACGAGCAGCTGCTCGACAAGGTCCGGATGTCGATGGCCGCCGGGGCGACCGGGATCATCTTTGGCCGCAACCTCTGGCAGCGGCCCCGGGCCGACGCGCTCGCCCTCACCCGGACCCTGCATGGGATCTTCCGAGAGTACGCGGCCGACCCCCGGTGAGCCCGCGATCTGGCTCGGGTTGATCGTCCGGGGCGACGACCGGGCGAAGGCGTGCACGGGCCGGCGGCTGCTCGACTGGCAGAAGGTGCACCGCTACACCCCGGGGTCGGACCGGGTCCGCCGCCTGCTGCTCGACCCCCACGCGCCCGAAACCCTCTCCCGACAGGACGACGCCGTCGCCCGGTCGGGAGGAGTGGTGGTGGTCGACTGCTCCTGGAACCGCCTCGCCCACCGCTCCGCGGCCCTGGACCCGGACGGACCCCCGACGCCCCGGCTCCTCCGCCGGCGGCTTCCGCTGCTTCTCGCCGCGAACCCCCAGCATTTTGGCCGTCTTGCCGAGCTCAACACGGTCGAGGCGTTTGCGGCCGCGCTCTACCTGGTCGGCGCGCCGGACCGAGCGGCCGGGATCCTGGACGGTTTCCGCGGCGGCACGACCTTCCTGACGCTCAACCGAGAGCGGCTCGAGGCCTACCGAGCCGCCCCCTCCCCCGCTGAGGTCCAAGCCGCCGAACGGCGGCTGTTCGGAGGGGCGGTCACTCCGTAGTCGGCGCGGCCGGCGTCAGTGGCACCAGGGCCACATCGGCCAACGAAGCCAGCCGTCCCGCCAGCGGAACCCGAGCGGCTAGGACCCCTCCATACTCGGCGTAATACCGGGTGGTGTGGAGGGTCAGACACCGGTCGCGGAAAACCCGCCGGCCGGTGAGGTCGGGGTCGTGCCCTCGCAGGAGTCCCACGAGACCGGAGTCGGTAAGGAACCGGTCGAGGTCCGGCTCCGTGAAGGCCCGAACGACTCTCCGTCGGCTCTCCGAGGCACCGCAGTCGGCCCAGACGACCTCGGCGACCGCCTCCTCGCTCGGTGGATCGAACGCCCGGGTCCAGTCTCCCCGAGGGCGGCGCCGGGGAAAGCCGGCGTGCGCGAGGAAGACACCGCTCTCGGTGTAGGCCGCGAGGGGGCCGCGCTCGAGGAGATGGGCGATCCTCAGCTGCCGTTCGATCCCGGGCCCCCAGAGGTCGTCGATCTCCGCCGGCAGGTCCGACGGCACCACTGGGATCCGTCGCGCCAGCTCGTGGTTGCCGGTGAGCAGGACGACCCTCTCCGGGCACCGGGCCGCCCATTGGAGGAGATAGAGGGCATTGAGCACCGATCCGTTCGGAACGTCCGGAGGGGTCCGGTCGACGTAGTCCCCGAGGCCGATGAGGAGCTGCTCCTCGGGGCCATTGGCCCACTCCTCCAGAACCGCCTCGACCGACGGGAGATCCCCGTGGGTGTCGCCGAAGACCAGCGCCGGCACTGCTCCCGAGGGGATGGGCAGCAGCGCCGGATGGGTCGGGACCCGGGCCTCGAGGCGATCGAGGAGCGCATCCGCCTCGTCGGGTTCCAGCCGGGCGATCGCCGCCGGAGGCAGGAGCTCCTCCGGTCGGTCGATCACAGCTCCTCGTTCCACGGGTCGGGGCCCTGCGGGGGGCCGGAGATTCCGGTGGCCGGGAGCGCCCGGCCGTCCCTTTGAACCGGCGAATGCCCTAGGCAACAGGGTCCTAAGCCCTGCCTCGGTGGCCCGGCCCGACCGGTTCGACGGTCGAGCGGGTTGGCCGAACTGGAGCACCCCCGCATAGGCTCGTGATCCCTGCTTCCCGAGTAGCCCCGGCAGGAGTTTCGGCGCGTGGAGTCGGGTCCTTCCACGGCGTTCGAACCTGCGTCGCGAGATCCAGAGTCTCGCATGATTGGCCACTACACTACGGGGCTACGGTCGGCGGATGCCGAAGCGGACAGATAACGGTTTGTCCCGATACACCGGCCCGGTGCCGAGACCCGGACCCTTTGCGGTTGTCGGAGGAGCGACACCGTCCGGGGACGGAGGGTTGAGAAAACGCTCGCGCGACGATTCGGAGGCACCCCCGCGTTCCGTCCGGGGGGCCGCGGCCCTCCCTTCGGGGGTCGCGGCACCGAGCGGCACAAATAGGCGTACCGGCTGGGGGGCGAAACCATGCGGGGTGGGGCGGGTGGAAGCTGGAACAGTTCGCCCGCAATCGACCCTCTGGCTCCCTTCGACCCCAGTTCCGGCTGAACGGATCCCGGGCGCCGGAGGGCCGCGGCGATCGGGCCACCGCTCCGCGATGATCTATGGGACGATCCTGGCGGTCGTCATCGCGGCCACCTTGGTCCACTGGGGCGGTTCGGCCGTAGCCCTCTTCGCCCAGCTGCCGACCGCAGGGCTCGACCTCTCCTACTCGTTCGGCCGGATGCTGGCGGCGTACCTCGCCTCCCTGGGGTTCGCCCTGGCTTACGGGTACTACGCGGCCGTCCACCGCCCGGCCGAGCGGGTCATGATTCCGGTGCTGGACATCCTCCAGTCGGTCCCGATCCTCGGCTTCTTTCCGGTCGCGATCCTCTTCTTCGTCGGGCTCACCGGCCCCGGAAGCTTCCTCGGACCCAACCTGGCCTCGGTCTTCCTCATCTTCACCTCCATGGTCTGGAACATGGTCTTCGGGGTGTACGAATCGCTGAAGACCATCCCGAACGATCTCCGGGAGGCGAGCCAGGCGTTCGGGATCACCGGCCTCCAACGGCTGCGCCGGGTGGTCTTCCCGGCGACAGCCAACCGGCTGGTCTACAACTCCATTCTCTCCTGGACGGCCGGCTGGTTCTTCCTTGTCGAAGCCGAGATCTTCTCCACCAACTCCTCGGCCGGAATCACCCTGCCGGGCATCGGGAGCTTCCTGTCCATCTCCGCGGCCGCCCAGGACGGGAGCGCCTTCCTCGCGGGCCTGGTGCTTCTGGTCGCCTTGATTGCCGCCCTCGACTTCGGCCTCTGGCGCCCCTTGAGCCGATGGGCCGAGAAGTTCCGCTACGACCAGACCCCCTCGAGTGACGGGGTCACGACCGCCGAGGACCGGTTCCGCTCGGCCCGCCTCCAACGGGCGGCCTCCTTTGTCTCCCGAGGGCTGCGGTCCGGCGCCAGCCGGGTCCGAGCCCCTTGGGCGCTCATCACCGCCCGTCGTCGCCGCCCGACCCGGTCCGGAGAGGGGTCGCTCCGGTCCGCGGCGATCAAGTACATCGTGCTCGGCGCGATCCTGGTCCTGGTCTGGCTCATGCTGATCGCGATCATCGTCTCGGTCTACCAGCTCTTCACGGCGCCGATCCTGCCGGCGGTCCGCCAGCAGATCCTGGAGCTCCCGGCCGCGATGGGGGCCTCGGTCCTCCGGGTCGTCGCGGCCTTCCTGGTCTCCCTCGCGATCACACTGCCACTCTCGATCTACTTTGCGAGAGTCTCCTCCCGGGCCAGCCGCTACGGCCTCCCGATCGTCGAGGTGATCGCGTCGTTCCCCGCGACCGCACTCTTCCCGGTGATCATCTTCGAGCTTCTCCCGTATCTGACGGGCGAGGGCGCCGCGATCCTGATGCTGATGACCGGGATGATGTGGTACCTGCTCTTCAACCTCCTCTCCGGGATCCGGGGCCTGCCGCCCGATCTGGCGGAGGCCTCCCGGTCGTTCGGCGCCGGCCGATGGCT
>JBBYJM010000012.1:0-8429 GCA_043196275.1 Thermoplasmata archaeon | reverse complement strand
TCCAGGTCCATGTAGATGTTCGCCAGCTTCTCCTGGATGAGTTCGAACCGGCCGATCTTCTCGCCGAACTGTTCCCGCTCGCGGGCATACTGGATCGACCGGTCGAGGCAGGCGCCGAGAATGCCGACCGGGATCGCGGCGAGAACCGCCCGCTCGACGTTGAGTCCCCCCATCAGGATTCCGATCCCGTGGTTCTCCTCCCCCACCCTGCGGTCGACGGGGACCCGGAGATCCTGGAAGGCGAGCTCGCCGGTCGGGGAGCCGCGCATCCCCATCTTGTCGAGGCTCCGGGAGACGGTGAATCCCTCCATCTCCCGGGAGACCAGGAAGACGCTGATGCCGTGGGCGCCCTCATTCGGGCGGGTCTTGGCATAGACCAGAAGGGTATCGGCGACGGGCCCGTTGGTGATGAACTGCTTCGATCCGTTCAGCAGATAGTGGTCGCCGCGGCGTTCGGCCCGGGTCCGGAGGGACACCGCGTCCGAGCCGGCGTTCGGTTCGGTCAGGGCCAGGGCCGCGATCTTCTCCCCTCGAACCAGCGGGGGGAGGAACTCCTCCCGCTGGGCGTCACTGCCGTTGCGGGCCAGGTTGTCGACGGCCAGATTCGAGTGGGCCCCGACGCTCAGGGCGAGCGCGGGGCTCTCCCGGGCGATCTCCTCGAGGATGACCGCCTGGGCCCGGTACGAGAGGCCGAGGCCTCCATACCGCTCGGGGACGGTGGGCCCGAGGAACCCCTCGTCGCCGAGCTTACGGAACAGGTCGCGGGGAAAGTAATCCTCCCGGTCCATCCGCTCTGAGAGAGGCGCCACCTCCCGCTGCACGAACCGGCGCGCGGCGGTGGCGAGGTCCTGCTCCTCCGGAGTGAGGTCTGGGGGCACGGCGGGGCCAGGCGACCGGGGGGGATAATCGTTGCCGGTTTCGAGCCCAGTAGGTCCCTCCGGGCGCGGCGCCGGACGGCCGGTCCCGCGCGGTCTCCCCGACGGACCGTTCGGGCGGGCTATCCGGCGCGGACCCAGTAAAGGTGACGGGCCCACCGGGGATCCGGGACCGGGTAGTCCGATCGGTAGTGGGACCCCCGGCTTTCGGTCCGAGCCAGGGCGGCCCGGGCGATCAACGAGGAGACCAGGGCCGCGTTGGCGCCCGGGCCGGCGGGGGTTTCGTCCGTCGCCGGTTCGAGGGCGCTGCGGATCCGGTCGAAGGCCCGGACCGCGGCCGTCAGTCCGCGTTCGGTCCGGACGATCCCCACCTCCCGCCACAATCGGTCGCGGAGCTCATCGATCCGGGCCGGGTCCTCCGGGCCCCCGGCGCCGGGGAGCCAGGGGATCGCCGTCGGGGGCCGGGAAGGGCGGGGTCCACCGGCCGAGGGGTGGAGAAGGTCCCGCGCGATCCGCTCGCCGAACACCAACCCCTCGAGCAGGGAGTTGCTCCCGAGCCGGTTCGCTCCGTGGACGCCGGTCGAGGCGACCTCGCCTCCGGCGTAGACCCCGGGAAGCGAGGTCCGGCCGTCGGTATCGGTCGACACCCCGCCGATCGTGTAGTGGGCGACCGGGGCGACCGGGATCCGATCCCGGGCCGGATCCAGCCCGAAGGTCGCCAGGAACCGGCAGACGGACGGGAATCGGGTGTAGAGCCGGTCCCGGGGAATCTCCGTCGCGTCCAGGTAGACGCAGGGGTGGCCGGTCCGCTCGATCTCGGCCGCGATGGCCCGGCTCACCACATCCCGGGGCGCCAGCTCGCCGTCCGGGTGGATGGCGGGGAGGAACCGGTCACCGTGGAGGTTCCGCAGAACGGCGCCCTCGCCCCGGAGCGCCTCGGTGATGAGGAACCGGGGAGCCCCGGTCCGGAAGAAGACCGTAGGATGGAACTGGAAGAACTCGAGATCGGAGACGATCGCGCCCGCCCGGAACGCCACCGCCACCCCGTCCCCGGTGGTGACCGAGGGATTGGTGCTCTGCCGGTACAGGCTGCCGGCGCCCCCGGTGGCCAGCACCAGAAGCCGTGGCCCCAGGGTTTCAAGACCGGTGCCGTCGGCGTCGGACACCACCGCCTCGGGGGGGTCGGACCCCCGAGGCCGGATCTCCCGGAGGATCGTCCGCTCCCGAGCCTCGATCCCGAGCTCCAGGGCCCGATGGCGAAGGCTCTCCTCGATGGAGTAGCCGGTGGCGTCCCCTCCGGCGTGGAGGATCCGGGCCCGGCTGTGGGCCGCCTCCCGCCCCAGCTGGATCTGGCCGTCGATCGTGTCGAAGGGGACCCCGAGGCGGACCAGATCGGCGATCCGGGCCGGAGCCTCCGACGTCAGGACCCGGGCCGCTGTGCGGTCCACGAGGCCGGCGCCGGCGCGGACAGTGTCTCGGAAGTGCCGCTGGACCGAGTCGTCCCGACCGATCGCCGCGGCGATCCCGCCCTGGGCATACCGGGTGTTCGACTCCTCCAGGCGGGCCTTGGTGACCAGGACCGGCGCGAGCCCGAGCTCCCGGGCCCGGATGGCGATGTAGAGTCCGGCGATGCCGGTGCCGACGATGAGGGGGCCCCGGTGCCGGTCCGCCACATCCCCGGCAGGTGCGGGAGTGGTAAAGCCCCTTGGCCCCCCGGGAGCAGGCTTTACGGGTGGCCCGACCTGCCCCGGGGGTGGACGAAGGCGCATGGGCCGAAGGGTACGGCTGGCCGCCCACCGTCTCGGTTCGGCGGCGACCCGATCTGGAGGGCGAGCTCGAAGGTCGACGCGCCGGCCTCGCTCCCTGGCCGCCGGTCGCGGCGACCGATCTCGTGGACCCCCGACCCGCGTTTTACCGGCGGCGGCTCCCGGAGCCTCAGGATCCGGCTCGCTGGCCGGCGATCCAGTGGGGCCGGAGGCTCCATCGAGTCGCCGCGCCCCTCCTAGTGCCCGAGTCCCAGATCGAGGTGAACTTCTTTCGGGACGGGGTCGCGGGGCGGCTGGACGGCTGGTCGGACGGCCCGGTCGAGATCAAATCCGGTGCCGTCCCCTTTGTCCGGAACTCCCCTATGGTCTCGGCGCATCCGGAGCACCTCGAACAGGTGGCGATCTACGCGGGTCTCTTGGGGGCCCGAAGAGCCACCCTGGCTCTCCTGCGGACCCAGGGCCAGCGGGTGGAGGAGGTCCGGATCGTCCGGCTGGCCGTCGACGACTGGGGCGCGATCCGGGCCGGCCTTAGGGCCCGGGCCGAGCGGCTCCGCTCGGCCCTGCGCACCGGCGACGCCTCCGAACTTCCACGGTGCCGCTGGAGGGACCGTGGCTGCAGCTGGCAGACCGCCGGTCGTTGCGGCTGCACGGGCGATGAGCCGGCCGAGCAGGCGCCCCTGGCCGCGTCGATCCGGCCCGACGGGGAGGATCTGGCCATGGCCTCCGAGATCGAGGCCCGGTGCCGGGGACTCCCTCCCCCGGCGATCGAGGAGCCCTGGGGGATATCGGATCTGATCTATCCCCGATGGGCCTACTTCCGGCGCACCCACCCGTTCGCGGAGGCCGAACCCCGCGAGGTGTCGGAGGCGTGGCTCACGCTCCGAAGCCTGACCGAATCCGGCCCGCTCGGAGAGTCCCGGGTGGCCGAGACGTTGGGCGGCGGTGTTGACGTAGGACTGTTCCGGGACCACCCCCTGGTCCTCAAGACCCGGACGCGGCCGCTTCCGGAGACGTCGACCGCCGCCCTCGAAGCTGCCCCCCAGTACTTCCTCGAGGCGGGGCTCCGATGCGCCTACCGGGGGGACCGACAGGCCTGGCTGCTGGTGGGGGTCGCCCGGCCGTCCGGGGCCCTCGAACGGGTCCAGGCCTTTGAGATCGAACTGGCCCAGCCCACCGTCTTCTCCCGCATCGCGCGGGAGCGGTCGGCCCGGCTGGATCGGGCTCGGGTCAACGAACGGCCGGGGGAGCTCCCTCCCTGTCCGGCCTGGAGGCCCCCGCTCTGTCCCTATTCCCCGGAGTGCGGCTGTCCCGATCCCCGTTCCCAGCGGTAAAGGGTGGCCCGGCCCACCGGTCGGAAGCCCAGCTGCTCGTAGAGACGGCGGGCGGTCAGGTTCTCCTCGGTGACCCAGAGCCGAACCTCCTCGTAGCCGAAGGCCCGCAGGGCCCGGAAGGTCCACTGGAGGAGGAACCGTCCGTAGCCCTTGCGGCGCGCCATGGGCTCGACCGCGACATCGAGGATGACGGCGGTCTGGGCCGAAAGCTCCGCCGTCAGGATCAGCCCCACCAGGGCCCCGGTGTCGATCTCGACCAGGGCCATGGAGGCCGGGTCGATCAACCGGCCGAGCCGGTGGTGGAGCAGTTCGTCCAGGATGCGCTCGTGGTGGATCGGTTCCGGTCCCGTCAGGAGGGCGTCGACCGTGCCCGCATACGCCCGGTGGTCGAGCTGGGCGAGGGCCGAAAGCGGGACCTCCTGCACCGGAAGGCGGCGGGCGGTGGGGACCGGCGGGGCCAGGTCCCGGTGATCGGCCGGCCCGATCGGGCGGACCAGGGCCCGGCGGGCCAACGTGCGCCCGCCCGGACGGTCGACCTGCTGGATCAGACGGGCCTCCTCGGTCGGTTCCAGCCCGGTAAAGCCGACCACGAGCGTCGCGACCTCGGCGGGCACGGCGTCGATGAGGGTCGCAAGGAGCTGGGCGCCCAGTTCGGCGTCCGGCGGTCCTTCCCAGTGCATGTGGCCGAACGCCCCTCCGTCGGTGGCCGAAAAGAATCCGAGGGCCGAACTCGATCCCCGGCGGGCGACCCGCCCGATCCGGAGGCCCTGGTGGAGCTCTTTTGCCACCCCTTCGACCCACCCCCCCTGGGGGGACTCTCCCCGGGCGCGGAGCGCCGTCAGCATCCCGTGAAGCCGTTCGACCAGTTCGACCTCGGGGATCCGGTCGGCCGGCAGGATCTCCATGGTTCCCGGCCCGCCCTACGCCGGGCCGAACCGCTCCCGGAGGATCTTCGCAATGTCCGGGGCCACCGACGCCTTCTCCGCCGGGTTCACCAGCGTATCGGTGGAGTAGATGCCATCGGTTACGGCCTTGATCCGTTCAAAGGCATCCTTGAGGAACAGGCCGTGGGTGCAGGCGGCCGCTACCGAACCCGCACCGGCCCGGGCCAGGAGCTGGGCCGCGGCCACGATGGTGCCGCCCGTGGAGATGACATCGTCGACGATGACCAGATGAGCGCCGGAAATGGGCTGGGGGGACCCGTCCGGGATCTGGAGCTCCACATGCTCGCTGTCGATCCGCCGCTTCTCCAAGGCGATCCAGGGCTTCCGGAGGAGTTCGGCCATCCGGCGGACCCGGTCCACCCCCCCCTTGTCGGGAGAGACCAGCAGGTCGACCGGACGATGGGCGAGCAACCGAGCGATCGCGGGGATCCCGCTGGCTTCGAAGACCGGCTTGTGGAAGGATTCCAGGGTGCGCGCGGAGTGCAGGTCGACGGTGATGACTCCGTCGGCATCCAGCTCGATATGCCGGGCCAGGGACCGGGCGCTGACCGCCTCTCCGGGGTAAAATCGGCGGTCCTGGCGGGCGTAGCCGAAGTATGGGACCACACGATCACCCGCCGGGCGTTCGACTCGCGGGCCGCATCGATCAGCAGCAGGAGTTCGACAATCTCGGCATCGTTCCGGGTCGACTGGACGATGACGACCTCCTCACCGTCCAGCTTGCCGCCGACCCTGAGGTACATCTCGCCGTCGGGAAACCGCTTGCTGAATGGGATCGAAAACGGACAGCTGTCCAACTCTCGCGACACCCGTTCGGCCAGGGCCGTGGAGGCCGATCCCCCGATGATGTACACGGTGCTCTCCCAGGGCCCGTGACGGCCGGGAGCCAAAAGGGTTGCCCTCCTCGGATGCGGGGGGTGGGATACCGGCGCACCTACAGTTCGCTATCCTCGTCGGTCGCGGGAGGGCGCCGCTGGACGCTCGGTCGGGGTCGGCCCCGGCGGGTCGGTGACTCCGGCTTCGGGTCCGATCGAGCGCGTCTCTTCGCCGGGGGCCGGACGGCGGCCCGAGCCAAGCGGGTCACCCGGGGGGGGTCCACTTCGTCGTCCTCTTCGTCGTCGCCCCCGCTTTCCGTCTCCTCGTCCTCCGCCCGACGGGCGCTCCGCGACGATCGAGCTCTCCGGGGAGCGGGGGCCTCCTCCTCCTCCTCCGCTGCTTCGTCGGCGGCCTCGGGGCTTCCGCGGAGACCCGACCGCCCCTCCGACGAGCCGAGCGCCTTGACTCCGAGGTGAATCGCCAAGGCCGCCAGGACGATGCCAATCAACGTGAGCCCCATATACTCGAAGCTCTGGGAGGGGACCTCGGCGGAGCTCCCGGTGAGAAGGAGCTTCAGGGAGCCGAACCACGGAATCATCCCCCGGGCCACCCCGATGACCCACGCCGGACGGACGAGACTGCTCAAGCCGATCGGCCCCTGGTCCGGTTCTCCGATGCATGGAGCCGCAGAGGTGCAGCTGTAGCATCGCCCCGTCGAGGTGTCGCAGTTGTCGTCGCCCATCGTAAGGAACCCCGACTGGGTCCCCACGGTCGGTGACGTCAGGCTGAGGGTCACATTGGCCGACTTCCACCCGATGTGATACAGGTGGAGGTCGCCTGTCATGTGGCTCCACTGGCAGTCGTCCGGGCCCCCCGGGGGCCCGTAGCTGTAGACCGCCCCGGGGGCCGACCCACAGGGGAGTCCGGCCAGGCTCGGGGCCGAGAATGACTGGTCGGTGGAGTTCCACTCGAGGTAGAGCAACGCCCGGTGGACGATCGGGGTTCCGGCTCCCCCGTTCGGATGGTAGAGCACCACATCGCCCAGCTCGCCGTACGTGGAGAACCCGCTCTGGGAGGTCCCCGAGTGTAGGGCGTCGACGTAGGTGACGATCGAGGTGACCGGAACCTGCTGGGCAAAGACGATGTCGCCCGTGTTAATGATGCCCAGAACGTCGTCCGGCCCGTGCTGCATGCTGTTCGACTCCACGATGTAGACCGGGGGCCAATTGTGGGTATACGCGTAGGCACCGACCACGAGCACCACGATGATCGCGAGCGCGAGAAGGGGCTCGAAGAGGAGGGAGTCTCGGAGCCGGAAATACACCTTCTTCCGGCCCCGCCGTGTCGGCGATCGGACCGGGCGCCTTGGCGCGTCGGACTCTCGGATCGACGGCCCCGCCTCGGACCAGCCTTGCATCGGCGGACGGCCGGCGGCCGTCCCCTTCCGGCGTGTCGAACGCGGAAGTCGGCCGACCCGCAGCGGTTCCGGCTCTTCTGGACTCCGTCGGGCAGGACCGGCCGACATGCACTCCCGGCTCTGGGGAGCCCCGGGTCGCTTAACCCTGACGTTCGAATGGCGACTCCGGCGGCCCGGTACCGCTCGGGCGGGGCCGCGGGCGTCCGGCACGAGGAACCTTTAATCGCGCTGGCCGTTCGGGTACGGCAGGGAACCCGATGGGACGTGTCTTGGACATTTCGATGCCGCTCTTTCCGGGCATGCCCTGCTTCCCGGGCGACCCGGTCTTTCACAGCGAACGGCAGCACGACCTCGCCCGGGGGGACGCCTACAATGTCTCCGCCCTCGGCTTCGGATCCCACGCCGGGACGCATGTCGACCCTCCGAACCATTTCGTGCCCCAGGGTGAGTCGATCGACCAGGTGCCGCTCACCGATCTCAACGGACCCTGTCGGGTCCTCGAGATCCCCGATGCCGTCGACTCGATTGGAGCCGCCGACCTTCCCCCCACACCCCCCGACGTGACCCGGGTCCTGCTCCGGACGCGGAACTCGGCCCGGTGGGCCGCGCGGCTCGAGTTCTTTCCCGACTATGTGGCCCTCAATGAGGGCGGGGCCCGGGAACTCCTGCGTCGGAGCATCCGGCTGGTCGGGATCGATGCCCTTTCGGTCGAACGGGACACGAGCGGAAGGTTTCCGACCCATCACCTCCTCCTGACCGCGTCCGTCCGGATCGTCGAAGGGCTGCTCCTGCACGAGGCGGGGCCGGGCGACTACGAACTCCACTTGGCGCCGCTCCGCATCGCGGGGGGCGACGGCGGGCCGGCCCGGGCCTATCTCCTGACCCCGTGAGCGGGCGCCGGGCATGACGCTCCCACCTCCCGGACCGGGCCCGTTCCCGATCTCGCTGGACACAACGTCCTTTTTCCTCCTGGTGGCGGTCCTCCTCCTGTTCCTCCTGATGCTCTGGTACCTCTGGGTGGCCTATCCTCACCGGAAGCGGGGGTTGGAAGGGTACCTCGATGCGGTGGGCATCGACATCTGCTTCATCCTCCTCGGGATCGGGCTCATCACCGGCCTGGCCCTCTACGATCCCTCCGGGGATCTCACCTCGTACGCGCTCTACCGGACCATCCTCTCCGGGTACTGGCTCGCCTTTGCCATCCCGATCGTGACGGTCGGCAGTTCGGTCCAGGCCCGGTCGAGGGGAGCGATCCGCTGGTTCGCTCCCTCGATCGCGAT
>JBBYJM010000011.1:0-8499 GCA_043196275.1 Thermoplasmata archaeon | reverse complement strand
CCCGATGCAGGTCCACTGAGCTCACGGCCACTGCGTCCAACCGGGCGGACAGCTTGGGGAGCGGTACGGCGGCGGAGAACTCCCGGCGGCCGAGGATCCCCTGGGAGGACGGAAGACCTCCCAGCTGCTGGTACATCCGGCCACCGTGGTGGTGGTCGACCTCGACCAGGGCGTCGACGTAGCGTCGGATGAACGCGGCTCCCGGGCTTGCCCGACGCTCCGACTCGTAGTCGCTGATGACCGAAGGGACCGTCGAGAGCTGGTGGGCGAGATCCCGCTGCGTGATGCCGAAATCCTCCCGCCACTTGCGGAGCGTCCGTCCCGGGTGGGGGCTCAGCACGACCTCGCCCGCGATCTTCTCCCGGATCTCCGCTTCCACGAGGCCCCGACTCGGGTCTCGGTATAAATCGGTACCGCTCCTGTCGTTCTTCCAGTTCGACAGGCGCCGAAACCCGGAGGAGGAATGGACCGGGCGAGAGTCTCCGGAGGCGGGGGTCCGCCTCCCTTTGAACTCGCGACCTCTACCTTGCCAAGGTAGCGATCTTCCGCTGATCTACCGGCCCACTCCCAAAGGCCCCAGCCCGGCCGGGGCATAAACCCTTGCCGCCAAATCACGGGGCCCCGGGGCCCGACGACCGCCGAGCGGTGATCGAAAGCACGGCGGGGAAGTAGAACAGGCGGACCAGGAAGGTGTCGATGACGAGCGAAATCGCGAAGGCGATCCCCAGTTGCTGGAGGAAGCCGAGCGGCTGGAGCCCGAGGGATCCCAGGGAGGCGGCCAGGATGAGGCCCAGGCTCGTGACGACCGCGCCCGAGAAGCCGATCCCCCTCGGGATCGCGCGCCGGGGGGGTTCCCGTTGCCCTTCCTCGACGACCCGGCTCAGGATGAAGACCGTGTAGTCGTTGCCGAGCGAGACAAGGATGACGAAGAGGATCAGCGGGATGAGGTAGATGAGCGCCTCGTGCAGCAGGTCGGTCGAGATGACGTAGAGGAGCACGGTGGTGGCGGTGATCGAAAGGTAGACGCCCGACAGGGAGATCAGCGGGTAGACGAGCGAGCGGAACGCGATGCCCAGGACCATCCCGATCAGGACGACGATCAGGAGTTCGAGTTCGGGGTAGAGGACCTGGTTCTGGGCCTTCTGGTCGACCACTCCGGCCGCCGCCCCGCCGACGATCCAGCCGGGGTGAACCCGCAGGGCCTGGACGAAGGCGGAGCCGCCGTCGCTGAAGGGGCTGGCGACCGAGAAGAGGTTCCAGTATGCCCAGGTCCCGTTCGGGAAGATGTAGCCCGTCGCACCGGAGAGCGTGGCTCCGGCCGTGCTGTTGGGGGCCAGGTCTCGACCGAGCAGGAAGGGTCCGGTGCCGCTCGCCAGGCCCGAAGTGGTATGCATCGCGGCGGCCGCCCGGTACAGGATCGCGATGCCGGAGGGCGTCAGGCTCCCGTTGGCCGCCAGGTAGCCGGCCGGATCGTGGACCAGCACCGTGGTCGGGAAGAGCAGATTGGCCCCGAAGGCCGACTCGATCGCGTTCTGGGCCTGGACGCTGGGAAAGGAGGCCGGCAGTCCCTGAGTGATGTCGTAGCTGGTCGGGACGGTCAAGGCGGCGACCACGGCCGGGACCGCGACGATCACGACGATGGCGAGGACCGCCCAGCGGTGCCGGACCGAAGCATCGGCCGCCCGATAGAAGGGTGACGCCTCAAGGGGCCGCGAGCTCCGGGCCCGGCCCCGAGCCAAAAAGAGCCGCGGCCCGATGTAGCTGGCGATGACCGGGAGGAGGGTGGCCTCGCAGATCCCGACCAGGAGGACGGTAATGAAAAGGACCGGTCCCCAGGTCGAAATCCCCGGGAGGAACGAGAGGGCCCCCAGCCCCGCGGCGACGGTCACCGCGCTGGTCAGGATGGCCCCGCCCGCGGTTTGGGTCGCCCGTTCGAGCGCCCGCTCCGGCGCCCGCCCCTCACGGAGGCCTTCTCGGTACCGGTAGAGAAGGAACACCAGGAAGTCGGTGGCGATTCCGAGAACCACCGCCGTCAGGACGTAGGTGACAATGTAGTTGACCGGCCCGAGCAGCGCCCCCGTGACCAGAATCCCGAAGTAACCAAACAGCGTGCCGGTCCCGACGAACAGCACCGCAAGGATAGGGGCCACCCAGGAGCGGAGGGTCAGGAAGACGGCGACCGCGAGGAAGATGAAGATGACCCCGAAGAGGAACCCGTCGGAGTTGCTCGCGGCCTGGGAGTCGTAGCTGACCGCCCCGTTGCCGGCGACTCCCGCGGCGGGACCGAAGAAGGCCGCCGCGGCGGTCCGGATCTCCGGAACCGCCGCCTGGGCCGGGTAGAAGTTGTCCGGCCCCCGGAAGCCGTCGGCGACGCTGAATCGCACGTAGATGAGGCTGACCTGCCCATTGGGGCTGACAAAGGGAGCTCGGAGCGACGCCGGAGCGAACTGCCAGCCCTCCGTGGTCACGAACCTCACTCCGCCGTCGCCGGGCCCGATGAAGGCCTCGACGAGCGGGCCGGGGATCGGATAACCGAAGATCGTGATCCCTCCCTGGGCTAGCCACTCGCCGACGAGGGTGGGGATCGACGACGTCGCGTTGATCACGGTCGTACGGGCGAGGAGGAAGCGACCGGCTGCCGGGTCGGGCAGGTACGGCAGGGCGGTCGCCCGGACGGCTTCGGTTACCTGATCGGCCGCCGGAGTACCGACGGAATAGTTCTCCAGGAGAGACTGCCGGAACGCCTGGGGGTAGCCGGTCGAGGGGCCCCCCGAGCGGTTGTAGGTCGAGTTGATCGTCTGCAGGGCCCCGGACCAGTTGGCCCAGAACCCCGAAGGGAAGGCCCAAGCCACGTTCGACAGGTCGCGTAAGAGCGAACCGTTGGCGACCAGGGCCGGACGGACCGGATCCAGGATCGAGTCGAGGGCCCCCGCCAGGGCGGAGCAGACCGAGCTCGTGGAGTTGAAGTAGCGGAGGTGGGCCCGTTCGAGCGCCCTCGCGAGCCCGTAGGTCGAGTTGCAGTACGCCGGTCCGGGCGTGGTGGCGTTCTGGACGACGACGAAGAGGGTGGAGCGCTGGGGGTTCGCCTGGGCCAGGAGGCTCGCGGCCTGCGCCGACTGGCTCCCCGCGACGGTCGTTCCGGTCGACGAGTAGTTGACGTAGTTCTGGTACAGGACCGCCGCCGGGGCCATCAGGAGCAGGATCACGATCCAGGCGATGAGGACCCACCGGCGGTGCGTCAGCAACGTTCGGGCCCACCCCTTCGGGGCACCGGCCGGGGCAAGGGGGGTCGACATCCGTGGGGCGGGTGAACCGGCCGATATAAGCGTGCTCTCACGACGCCGAGGGTCCCGAGCCCAGACAACAACGCTTATGGGGAGGGTCCGGGTGGTACCGGCGTGCCGGACGAAGGAACCAACGCCGACCCCCTCGGGATGCTCATGAAGAGCACCGGCGATCTCCTCCGACCCGAGGAGTTGGTGCGGGAGGCCACCCGGGACATCGTCAAGGCCGAGATCCGACGGCACATTGAGAAGACCCTCCACGACGACCCGAAACTTGCGAAGGATCTGCGGGACGCCGTCCGCTCCCTGCTTGAGGCCCGGGCCCTGGAGTATGCGGCGCTCGTCCGTGTCGGGGCGTGCACTGCCCGCCTGGGCATCTCCGCGCTGCCCGACGAAATGCGCAAGAGTCTCACGAAGGACCTGCTCGACGTCCTGGCCCGCGAGATCGGCCAGATCGTCGACCGCTCGCTCTGACGGTCCCCGGTGCGCTCCGGGCGGGGATGCGGTCAAGCAGTTCTTGGACCCCCCGGATGAACCGCCGAATCTCGGTGGCCGTGTTGTAGAGGTAGAAGGAGGCCCGAACCGAACCGGTCAGACCTCTCCCGGCATACCAGGAGTGGACGCAATGCTGGCCGGACCGCACCAATACCCGGTAGCCCTCGTCGAGGAAGACCGCCGCATCGTGGGGATCCACCCCGTCGAGGGTAAATCCCAGAATGCTGGGTCGTTCGTGAGGGGCGGACGGACCCAGAACCGAGAACCGAGGGTCATCGGCGAGGGCTCGGGTCGCCAGGGCATTGAGCCTCTCCTGGTGGCTGCGGATCTCCTCGAGGCCCACCCGCGCCAGGAATCGGAGACCGGCGTGGGCCCCGAGGATGCCGGCGTAGTTCTGAAGGCCCGCCTCGAACCGGTACGGCGGGGGGCGAAGCTGATGGCGGTCCTGGGTCGTCCACTCCACCGTCTCTCCCCCAAGGTTGAGCGGCGCGATCCGATCCAGGCCCCCGGGGGTCGAAAGGAGCAGACCCACCCCGGTCGGTCCGAGCATCTTGTGGGCGGAAACGGCGTAATAGTCGGCGCCGAGCCGCTTTAGGTCGACCGATTCGTGCGGCGCGGCCTGGCAGCCGTCGAACAGGGTCGCGGCCCCCCGGTCATGGGCGATCTCGGCGATCGCGCGGACCGGCAGGCTCCGCCCGTCCAGGTTGGAGGTATGGAACAGGCTGATGAGCCGGGGGCGGAGGCGATCGACTTCGTCGGCAAAGTGATCGACGTCGAACCGGCCGTCGTCCCGCAAGGCGAAGCTGTGGAGGCGCAGGCGACGCTCCGAGGCCAACTGCTGCCAGACCACGAGATTCGAATTGTGCTCCTGATCCGACACGAGCACCCGGTCGCCCCGGCGCCAGGGGTACCCTCGGGCGACGAGATTGATCGCCTCGGTCGCATTGCGGAGGAAGACGACTGGGCCAGCGTCGCCGAGGCCGAACCACTGGCCGAAGGCGGCGCGGGCCGCCTCGACCCGCTCGCCGGCCTCGGTGGAAAACCGATGACGGCTTCGGCCCGCGCAGCCGGGGAATTGGGTGTAGTACTCCTCCATCGCCGCGAGGACCGGACGCGGAACGAGGGACATGCAGGCCGAGTCCAGGTAGGCGATCGGACCGTCGGGGCTCCGGGCGTCGAGGGCCGGAAACTCCGACCGCAAGCGCGGGGAGATCATTGCGGTCGACCCCCGAGGGCGGCCGCCGCGGCGGCCAAGCTGGCGGCGGCGACCACCAGGGTCTCATCGGGGGGGAGGAACGTCGGGCTGTGGAGGCTCTCGGGGTTTCCCGGCCGCCCGGCCCCGACAAAGAAGAAGCAGCCGGGCACCACTTCCATGTACCGCGCAAAGTCTTCGGCCCCCATGACGGGCCCGGGGAGTTCCACGACCCGGCGGGGACCCAACTCGGTGCGGAGCGCCTCCCGCACACGGTCGGTGGGTTCCGCGGGGTTCATGAGGGCGGGATAGCCCCGACGATATTCGACCTTCGCTCGAAGTCCGGAGGATCGGGCGATGCCCGAGACTCGCCGGCGGAGCTCCGACTCCAGCGTGTCGCGGGTCTCGGGTCGGACCGTCCGAACCGTGCCGGTCATCTCGGCTTCGCCGGCAAGGATGTTGTGACGGACCCCTCCCTGGAGAGTGCCGACGGTGACGACGGCCGGGTCGTTCGGGTCCCGGCGGCGGCTCACTAGGGTCTGGAGGCCGGTGACAATCTCGGCGGCCGTGACCACCGCGTCCCGTCCCCGCTGGGGATAGCCGGCGTGGCCCGATCGGCCGTAAACCCGGATCCGGAATGCGTCCGCCGCGGCCATCATTGCCCCGGTCCTCAGACCCACAGTGCCGGCCGGCAGGGCGGGCTCAACATGGGCGCCGACGATGGCCCCGACTCGGGGAGAGCGAAGGATGCCTCGGGCGATCCACGGCCCTGCCCCGCCGACTCCGCCGTCTTCTTCGGCCGGTTGGAAGATGAACCGAAACCGACCCTCCGGCCGTTCCGCCCGAAGCATCCACGCCGCGCCGAGGAGAGCGGCCATGTGCACGTCGTGGCCGCAGGCGTGCATCACTCCCGGCCTCCGGGAGACCGCCGGCGCCCCGGTGGCTTCCGTCACCGGCAGGGCGTCCATGTCGGCTCGGAGCGCGATCACCTTGCCCTCTCCCTTCGGGGACTCGCGGACCGCGACTCCCGTAAACCCCCGGGGTAGCTCGGGCTCGAACCCCATGTCTTTCAAGAACCCGGCCAAGCGCGCGCGGGTGGCTGTTTCCCGGTTCGAGAGTTCGGGCCACCGGTGGAGCTCCCATCGCCAGCGTCGGAGTCTGGGCAGAATCACTCGGGCCCGTCGAAGCCACGGGCCCGGCGGCGGCGGCATGGCTCGGGGAGGGCGTCCGGGCTTTAACCTCCCCGGCCCCGGGGCCACGCCGAAGTGACTTTGCTGTGCAGGCGAGGAAGGCCAAGAAAAGTTTAGTGTCACTCGGGTTTCGGCCGTCCATGGCCCTTATCCCGCCTCCCCGGGGGATTCCGGCGTCGGCGCTCCAGGCGACCCTCGACATTCTTCGGAGCCAGACGACGCCCATGAAGCGGCGTGCCCTCCTTGACGAGCTCGATCGCCGGGGACACCGTATCTCCCTTGCGGGCCTCAACCGAATTCTCCAGCACTGCGCCGAAAACGCCTCGACCATCGAGCGACCGGACGGGGTCTCGGCCCTTCCGGTGCCGACGCCATCGGGGAGAGTACATCCCGCCCCTTCCCGAGGTCAGGAGCGGAACATTGCTTGAGGAGTCTTTTTATACGAGTGCTTTCTTTCTAATGCGGGAAACCTGGGCGGGAACTCCTCCCGACCGGGGAGGTTACCATGAGCAAAATCATTGGGATTGATCTGGGCACGAGCAATTCGGCGGCCGCGGTTCTGGAGGGGGGACGGGCCGTCATCGTCCCCAGTGCCGAAGGGACCACTGTGGGGGGGGGCAAGGCGTTCCCCTCGTATGTGGCGTTCACGAAGGACGGCCAATTGATCGTCGGCGAGCCGGCCCGGCGCCAGGCGGTTTCCAACCCGGAGGGCACGGTCTCCGCGTTCAAGCGCAAGATGGGGACCGACCACCGATACCGGATCTACGGGAAGGAGTACACTCCCCAGCAGTTGAGCGCCTTCCTCCTGCAGAAGATCAAGCGGGACGCCGAGGCGTTCCTTGGGGAGAAGGTCGAGAAGGCGGTCATCACGGTCCCGGCCTACTTCAACGACAACCAGCGGCAGGCCACGAAGGATGCGGGCGCGATCGCCGGCCTGGAGGTCGTCCGGATCATCAATGAGCCCACCGCCGCCTCTCTGGCCTACGGAGTCGACAAGGCCGGCAAGAACCAGAAGATCCTCGTGTTCGATCTGGGGGGCGGTACCCTCGATGTCACGATCATGGAGTTCGGGGACGGCGTCTTCGAGGTCCTTTCGACCAGCGGGGACACCCAACTCGGCGGGACCGACATGGACCTCGCGCTGACCGAGTACATCGCCTCGGAGTTCCAGAAGGAGTCCGGCATCGACATCCGCAAGGACAAGATGGCGATGCAGCGGGTCCGGGACGCCGCCGAGAAGGCGAAGATCGAGTTGTCCTCCACCTTGGAGACCTCGATCAACCTGCCGTTCCTCAGCGCGACGCAGGAGGGACCCAAGCACCTCGCACTCCCTCTCACCCGCGCCAAACTGGAAGACCTCATCCGGCCGACCGTCGATCGGTGCCGCGCCCCGGTGGAGCAGGCGATCCGGGACGCCAAGATCACTAAGGAGCAGATTGACCGGATTGTCCTGGTCGGTGGGCCAACCCGGATGCCGATCGTCCAGCGGTTCCTCGAACAGTCGGTCGGTCGCCCCATTGAGCGGGGGGTCGATCCGATGGAGTGCGTGGCCATGGGGGCCGCCATCCAGGCCGGCGTCCTCGGCGGCGAAGTCAAGGATGTCCTCCTCCTCGATGTGACACCCCTCTCGTTGGGGCTGGTCACTCTCGGGGGGGTCTTCACCAAGCTGATCGACCGTAACACGACGATCCCGACCCGCAAGAGCCAGACCTTCACCACCGCGGCCGACAACCAGCCCACGGTGGAGATCCGGGTGTACCAGGGCGAGCGGCCGATGGCCAGCGACAACGTCGAACTTGGGAGCTTCCTCCTGAGCGGCATCCCGCCGGCCCCCCGGGGAGTGCCCCAGATCGAGGTTACCTTCGACATCGATGCCAACGGGATCCTGAACGTCTCCGCGAAGGACCAGGCGAGCGGGAAGAAGCAGGGGATCACCATTCAGGCCCCCAACAAGCTCTCCAAGGAGGAGGTCCAGCGGATGGTGAAGCAGGCCGAGGAGTTCGCGGAGGAGGACCGGAAGAAGGCCCTCCGGGTGGAGGCGCGCAACTTGGCCGAAAGCCTCGCGTACGAAGCCGAACGGACCGTCCGGGAGTCGCGGGCCAAGCTTTCCGACTCCGAGGTCGCCGAAGTCGAATCGAAGACGAAGGAGCTGCGGGAACTCCTCGCCCGGGACGACGCAACGGCCGAGGCGATCCGGGCGAAGACCGACGAGCTCACCCGCGCGCTCCATGCCGTCGCCCAGAAGCTCTACCAGAAGTCTCCGCCCCCTTCCGGGCCCAACGGCCCGTCCGGGGAGACCGGACCCACCGAGACCGAGAGCGGTCCAGGGCCCTCGAAT
>JBBYJM010000010.1:0-8805 GCA_043196275.1 Thermoplasmata archaeon | reverse complement strand
GCGTTCGGACGGAGCGTCCGGACCGGCTGGCCGGCCCGGAGGCTGTCGGCCAGATACGCCTCCTCCGGCCATCGATACTCCTGTCGGATGGTCTCGGCGATCCGCTCGAGCTCCGAAGCCGGGATCCGGGCCGGCGAGGAGCCCCGGGCCATCCGGCCCAAGGCGCCCAGGGCCTGGTGCCAGAGGACCTGGATGTCGATCGCCTGATCCCGGCGATCCGCCGAATCCCAGATCGTCGTGTCCGGCTGGTCGATCCCGAAGCGGACCCGGGCGACCGCCGAGGTCGCCGCGATCAGGTCCTCCACTTCATGGCCATGGGTCAACAGTCCGTTCGAGGCGTCCTGACGGGCACGGGCCCATCCGACAATGCCGTCCAGCGCCCGAGCCCAAGCCTCCGGCACCGTCGGCTCCCCCGAGTGGAGCAGATACCGCTCGACCAGGCCGGGGTAGTAGAGGGGGGTGTCGGCCGTACCGTACAGCAGGACCGGCCCCGTCGAGATCTGCATCGGCAGGCTGCCCTTCCGGGCCCCGAGCATCGGGAGGTCCCGGGTCGGTTGGAACCGGAAGACGGTCTCGATCGACGCCCGTACCTGGTCGAAGTCCCCCAACCACAGGACCGCCGGGAGCATTTCGGCGAGGTCGCGGCACCAGAGCGAGGCGTACCACGGGTAACCGGCCACCAGGCCGGCGAGCCCTCCCTCCGGCCGGGAGTAGAGCGCGCGCAGGGATCGCCGGGCCTGATCGTAGGCGGTTTCGAGCCACGGTGCCTGAGGGAACCGCATCCGGGGAGTGCGGTCCTCCCAGGAGGACCAGAACCGTTCGGAGGCCGATAGCGCTGCTCCCGGGTCGTCGAGCAGGGGGCGGAGCATCTCCTCCTCCCGGCCGAGTTCGGAGGTCCGGCCTCCGCCGATCCAGTAGCTGATCTGCGCGGGCCGGCCGGGATCGACCTGAAGCTGGTGCTCGGTGCCGACCTCCGAGATCGGGCCCTGGTAGTGGCCACCGATCCAGGAGGCCCGGCCGAGGTACCGGCGGGTGGGAGCGGGCCGGGTCGACTCGTAGAGGCCGAAGCCGTGCTGACGGAGGAACAGCCCGTCGGCCCGGGTGAGCGCGGGAAACCGCCCCGGGCGGATCCCTTCCACCATCACCGGGGCCAGGAACGGAGGGAAGGCGCTCTCCACGCAGATCCCCCGCCCGGCGCCGGTGGTCGAGATCTCGATCGTCCGCAGGACCCCCGGGGGATCCGCCACCGCCGCCACCCGCTGGACGATCGTCAGGTCGGGAAACTCGGAGAGCCGGTGCCGGCCGGTGGCCCGATAGGGCTCCCAGACGAACTCTGCCGCGCCCTCGCCCAGGCGCTGCCGGTGTTCGTCGTCACGGAAGGTCAGGCTCCAGGGGCCGGTGAGCCGGACGTGCCGAGCGTAGACCCCTCCCCAGTCGCTCACCGCCCCGCGGCTCTCCTGGAGGAGGGTGAGGTCTCCCGAGCCGTCGAGGAGGGCCGCCGACCGGCCCGAGGTCAGGAGGTGGGGGTCGGTCCGGCCGCCGGTCACGCCTCGGGACCGGGACCGATCGGAAGACGGTGCCGGGGCCTCCCTTGGAACTCCACCCAGACGAGCGGGGGGATCGCCACACTCTCGAGCTCCAGCCGGAGCTGGACCGGTCGATCGTCCGGCGGGTCGACCCCTTCGAGCCTCCACTGGAACGCCTCGCCGGGCCGCCAGAGGAGCGGCGCCCGCGGCGTCACCTCGGCGGCGGTCCGCCACGCGCTCCCCTCACCGGGCCGGAACCATAGGCGCTCCGGCGGCACAGCGGCCCCATTGCACCGGACCGTCACGCGGCCGAACGCCCCATCCCGCAGCGGGGGGTTGAGGAGCTCGAACTCGATCCCGGTCTCCCCGCGCCGGATCCCCGAGGAAGCGACCACCGACTGTTCGAGCAGCTCGCCGATCTCGGCCAGCGACTCCACGGCGGCGAGCCCGAACTCCCGCTCGATGTGGTAGCCTTCCCGAACCAGGGTGAGGAGGCCGGACCAGGCTCCGCGCGGCACCGCTCCTCAAGACCGGCCCGCGGCTTTATCCTTCCCGTACCGAGCCGATTTCGCCTCGGCCGGGACCCTTTGCGCCGGCCGCAAACGGTCCGGCCATCCGAGATTTCATATCGCGCCAACCCTCGCCCCATCGCCGGTCGCGGCCGCCCACCGGCGATATCGATGAGCCGAACGCTGAACGAAGCCCTGCGTCTCCGCCCGCTCCTCTTCGAGCCGGTGCCCCCGATGGCCCGGACCTCCCCGGCGCGAGCCGCCGAGCAGATCGAGGCGGTGGCCCGGCTCATCGAGGAGGTCCCCCGGATCGACGCCCTCAACCTCCCCGAGCTGGTGGATGAGAACCACGACGGGCGGCCCTACTACCGCACCGTCGACCCCCGGGTCTACGGCCGGGCCCTCGGGCAGCGGACCGGCCGGCCGATCCTGGTCAACAAGGTCGTCGCCCACCTGGATGGACCCGACGCCTTGACGGCGTGGGTGGAGGAGACGGTCGCCTACGGGATCCGCCACGCCGTCCTGGTGGGGGGATCGAGCCGGTATATCCCCTATCCCGGCCCGACGGTTGCCGAGGCCAACCGGGTCTGCGCCCCGGCGTTCGCCCGCCACGGGGGCGGGATCGGCAACATCGCGATCCCGCAGCGGCAGGGCGAGCCGTTCCGGATGCTCAGCAAGACCCGGGGCGGGGCCGCCTTCTTCACGACGCAGCTCGTCTTCAGCGCCGCGCCGATCGTCGAGATGGTGACCGAGTACGCCCGGCTCTGTCTGCAGGCGATGCTCCGGCCGTCCGCCGTTCTCGTGAGCCTCGCGCCGATCGCCGATGAGATGGACGCCGAGTTCGTCCGGTGGCTTGGCGCCGACATCCCGCCCGCCGCGGAGCGGGAGATCCTCTCGGGGGAGGAGGCCGGTGCCGGGGAGCGGAGCGTCCGGCACGCGCTCGCCGTCTGGGACGAGGTGCGCGCCGGGCTGGAGTCGGCGGCCCCCGAGGTCCCGGTGGGGATCAACGTCGAGCAGATCTCGGTCCGGCACCTGGCGACGGCCCGCCGGATGGTCGAGGCGTTCGCCGACCGCCTGGGCCCGGCGCCGCCGCCGTAGGGCCGCGGGGGGGTCAGCCGATGCCGGCCCAGCGGAGCAGCCCCGTGGTGGCCGCGGCCAGCGCGGCGGCGGTCACGGGGCCGGTGCCCCATTCGATCAGGATGTGCCGGACGACCGTCCAGCGGATCCTCGAGCGGTGACGGCCGTAGCCGACCCCCAGGAGCGCCCCCATCAGGGCCTGGTTGACCGATGTGTAGAAGCCCGCGAGGACCACCCCGAAGAGGACGGCCGACTGCGCGAGCTGGGCGCTCGCCGCCATCGGTGGATCCAGGTCGACCACCTCCTGGGACATCCGGCCGATCAGCCGGTCGCCGAAGAGGAAGGCGCCGAGCCCCATGCCCAGGCCCCCGACGAGGGCGGCCATGGTGGCCGTCGACCGCCCCCCGAGCAGCAGCGCCCCGGTCGCGTTGGAGACGTCGTTCGCCCCCAGCATGAACGAGGTGAGCGCCCCCAGCCCGATGAGGGCCATGAGGGCGGGCGGGGAGCGCATCAGGTATAGCGCCCGGACCGGCCAGCGCCGGTGCAGGGTCCGGACGAGAAGGTAGGCGAGGAGCCCCGTGGCGATGGGGGTCAGCGCCCAGATGAGGACGAAGAGGCCGACCGTGCCCCACTCGATCGAGGCTCCCGCCGCAAGGCCGGTGCCGACCGAGGCGAAGATGACGATCTGGCTCACCGAGACCGGGATCCGCAGCGCCGTGAAGAGCGAGGTGAGCAGGAAGGCGACCCCGATGATCGACGCCGCCAGCGGGATGGGCAGGTGGCCGTGGAGCAGGAGGTCGTGGCCGACCGTCCGTTCCACCCGCTCCCCCGCGAGCGCGGCCCCCAGGAAGGTGAGCGGCGCCATGATGAGGAGGAGCCGCCGGCGGGAGGTGGCCCGGGCCGCGTCGGCCATCCCCATGCAGGCGCCCGCGTAGTGGGCGCCCAACGCGAACGCGAAGCCGAAGGCGAGGAGCAGGAGGATGAGGGCCCCCAGGGCGATCATCGGGACTCCCCCCTCCCCGGCATCGTCCGTCCCTTCCCCTCACGCGAGCGCCTTGGTGAGCGCCGAGATCGCCGGGTTGAGGTCCGACTGGCCGAGGATGAAGATGGTGTCGGTGTAGCAGGACATCGCCTGCACGATGTTTACCCCCCCGGTCGAGAGCACGCCCGCGAGGAAGGCGAGGAGCCCCGGGGTCTCCTCCACGCTGTCCGGGCTCGTCACCGCGAGTTCGGCGAGCCCGCGCCGGGCGTCGATCACCTGGGAGTCCCGGAGCCTCCGGGTCACCCGGGGGACCGAATCCTCGTCGACAATGATCACCGTGCCCTGGGAGACCTGGATCACCCGGCACAGGGCGTTGTCGTCGAGCAGCTCCTCGACGACGTCCCCGAGCTCTGCGTCTCCGTCCTCACGCAGGGGCTCGGAGAGGGAGAGCGGCTCCGCTCGGAACCGTAGCGCCTCGATGAGCTTGTCCTCGGGCATCTCGACCTCGATCCCGAGCTCGGCCAGGGTGGCCGGACGCCCGAGCTTGAGCTCGAGGCGCGCCTGCGCCTTCTGGACCCGCGCCAGGGTGTCGCCGGCATGCACCGGGAGGCGGATCGTGCGTCCGGTGTTGGCGATGCCACGGGTGATCGCCTGGCGGATCCACCACGTGGCGTAGGTCGAGAACTTGAAGCCCTTCCGCCAGTCGAACTTCTCGACGGCGTGCATGAGGCCGAGGTTGCCCTCCTGGATCAGGTCGAGCAGGGGCAGCCCGGAGGCCTGGTACTTCTTGGCGATCGAGACAACCAGCCGCAGGTTCGACTGGACGAAGGTCTGCTGCGCCCGCTCCCCTGCGCTGATGAGCCGACGCAGCTCCCGCTTCCTCGCGGCGGGCAGCGCCTTCGGCGCCTTGCGGACCTCTTCCTCCGCCTCGCGGCCGGCCTCGATGGCCTGTGCGAGACGGACTTCGTCATCCTTGGTCAGCAGGGGGTACTGACCGATGTCGGTGAGGTACAGACGTACGAGGTCCTCGTCGTCTCGTTCGATGCGTTCCTTCGCCAAAACCTGTCCCGAGCCTTCCGGTGTAGTAGGTTGGTGGCCAGCTGCGTTCTTGGCATCCTGCGCCGGCCCCGCGTGGGCGCGGCTCCTGCTCCACGTCCTCGCACACGGGCGCAGGCCGCCGGTGAGACGATTTTACAGGCGAGGTCAAGAGGCCCCCCCGGTTCGCCCCGTCACCAGGCCGCGTCACCTTCCGCCCAGGGGAGCAAGGCGTCGCGCGCTCCGACCTCCGCCTCGTCGTGCCATCCCAGTTGCAACACTTGAAGCCCCGGCGCCGGCCCGACCAGGGCCTGGGTCCACTCCTCCGCCTGACGAGCGGCCTCTGGCGTAACCAGCATGGCGTCGACCATGGACTGCACCGCGGCACGTTCCTCCTCTTCGTCCCGCAGCACCAGGGTGAGCGCGCGCATGGCCGGCGCGTCGGCGACCGGGACGAGCCGGCGCCCGAGCCCGCGGTAGGAGACGAGGAGTAGTGGCAGCACCACCCGGGCGAGCCCGACCAGGAAGCACCGGCCCGCGTCCTCGCCGGCGCCGTCGAACGCCGCGGGAGCGAGGCGCGCGAGCAGCGGCTCGACCACCGTGCCGAGGGGCCGAGTGAGCTGCTCCCGATCGACGCCGGCCAGCACGGGCAGGCGCGCCTCCCACAGCTCGGCGTGCCAGGCATGCTGGGCGCTCGCCTCGAAGCAGAAGACCTGCGCCTCGTCGGGCAGCCCCGGCGCGGCAGCCCACGCCCCGGTCAGCTCGAACAGCCGGCGCTCGACCCAGCGGTAGGCCCCGTAGCGGGCGGCGGCCACCTGAAGCCTCAGCCCCGCGCGGTGGTCCTCGCCACCTTCGAGGCGGAGGTGAGCGCCGTCGAACGGAGGATGCTCGCCGCGTTCGGGGAGCTCGCGGTCAGCCATCTGCGGAGACCGGCACCTTCGGGCGGTACCTGTTCGTGATCGGCATCCGGCGGTCGCGGCCGAACGCCTTGTTCGTGATGCGGACCCCGGGAGCCATTTGCCGACGCTTGTACTCGGCGCTGTCGACCAGGCGGACCACGCGCTCGACCAGCTCCACGTCGACCCCCTCGGCGACGATCTCCGCCGCTCCCCGGTCCTGCTCGACGTACGCCTCGAGGACCGGGTCGAGCAGCTCGTAGGGGGGGAGCGACTGGTCGTCGCGTTGGCCAGGGCGCAGCTCGGCGGACGGGGCCTTCTCGAGCACCGTGCGCGGGATCGGCTCGGGTGCTCCTCCGGAGCGCGCTCGGGCGTTCCGATGGCGGCACAGCTCGTAGACCAGGGTCTTCGGCACGTCCTTGATGACGGCGAAGCCCCCGGCCGAGTCGCCGTAGAGCGTGGAGTAGCCCGTGGCCATCTCGCTCTTGTTCCCGGTCGTGAGGACGATCCAGCCAGTTGCGTTCGAGATGCCCATGAGGATCACACCGCGTATCCGGGACTGGAGGTTCTCGTCGGTGATCCCGGCAGGCGGCGCACCGAGCGCCGTCTCGAGCTCGTCGGCCATGCAGCGGTGCGCCGGATCGATCGGCACCACCCTGAAGTCGATGCCCAGACGCTCCGCCAGCTGATGCGCGTCGCTCACGGAGCCTTCGCTCGAGTAGCGCGACGGCATCGCCACGCCGTGGACGTGCGCGGCGCCGATGGCGTCGGCCGCGATGGTCGCCACGAGCGAGGAGTCGACACCCCCCGAGAGCCCGATGACGGCACCCGTGAAGCCGTTCTTTCGCAGGTAGTCTCGGGTCCCCAGGACGAGCGCGGCGTAGACCTCGGCTACCGGGTCGAGCGGTTCGGGCACGGACGGTTCGGGCACGGACGGTTCGGGAACGAACGGTGCGGGGACGGACGGCTCGGGCACGGGAGTGGCTGCCGAGCGCACCTGGGGGGCGTGCGGCGAGCCCGCACCCCGGGTCGGCAGGGCCGCGGCGCGCCGCGCGCCGAGCGCCGCCTCCACCACCGAGGCGCTCGGGGCAGGTCGCTCCGGCACCGGCACGTCGGCGACGACGAGGTCTTCTTCGAACTGCGCGCCGGCAGCCACGAGCGTGCCATCGCGAGCGACCACGAGGCTCGCGCCGTCGAAGACGAGCTCGTCCTGCCCACCGACGAGGTTCACGTAGACGATGGCCGTACCGGCCTCTTGGACACGGTCGCGGAGCATCGCGAGCCGCTCCGCCCGTCTCCCGCGTGAATACGGTGACGCGTTCAGGTTCACGACCACCTGCGCGCCGGCGGTGCCGAGCCCTGCTACGGGGCCGTGGTCGGCCCACACGTCCTCGCAGATCGACACGCCGACGTGCACGCCGTCGACGCGATAGAGGCGGGGGGGTTCGTCGCCCGGAGTGAACCACCGCTGCTCGTCGAAGACGCTGTAGTTCGGAAGGAGACGCTTCTGGTAGACACCCACGACCCGTCCGTTGGCGCACACCGCGGCGGCGTTCGCCAGATGGGGCCCGCGGTGCGCCCATCCCTCGGACCTCGTCTCGGCGCCGGTCGCGCCTTCGCCCACCATGGCGCCGCGTCCGTCAGTGAGGCGCTGGACGTAGCCGAGGATCGCCACGCAATCGCCCGTGGCCCGCGCGACCTCCTCGAGCGCCGCTTCGTTGTCCGCCACGAAGCTCGGCTTGAGCAGGAGGTCTTCGGGCGGGTACCCGGTGATCGCGAGCTCGGGGAACACGCAGACCTGCGCCCCGGCGGCCGCGGCCCGCTCGAGACCCGCGAGGATCCGGGCGACGTTGCCGTCGAGGTCGCCTACGACCATGTCCAGCTGGGCCATCGCGACGCGCAGCGCCATGCGCTCAGACTACGGCGGGCCGGCGGGGCGCCTCGTCCTGCGGCACGCGCCGCCGTTCACACGATGTTCACACGCAGGACACATCGACGCCATACGTCGGTGGTCCAATGGGCGCCGAACAGGCACCGGGACGGCGCCGCGTCCGGTACGGGGACCCGAGAGGACCGGCGAGGCCGCAGCGCGACAGGAAGCGAGACGAAAGGATGGCCCGTAAGTGAGCTACCAGGCCGAGTACATCTGGATCGACGGGACCGAGCCCTCTCCGCTCGTGCGCAGCAAGACCAAGATCATCGGCACCGGCAAGAAGCCGGGGATCTGGGGCTTCGACGGGTCGAGCACGAACCAAGCGACCGGGGACAACTCCGACTGCGTCCTCCAGCCGGTCTTCGTGTGCCCCGATCCCCTGAGGGGCGAGGACAACGTGCTCGTCATGTGCGAGGTGCTGACGGCCGACCTGGAGCCGCACCCCACCAACACGCGCCATGCGTGCGCCGAAACGGCGGAGCGCTACGCCTCGTACGAGCCCTGGTTCGGGTTCGAGCAGGAGTACACGTTCCTCCAGAACGGCCGCCCGCTCGGCTGGCCTGCGACAGGCTACCCGGCTCCGCAGGGGCCCTACTACTGCGGCGTCGGCGGCGACAAGATGCCTGGGCGCGAGATCGTCGAGCGCCACACCGCGGCGATGCTGCGCGCAGGCCTCGCGATCGAGGGCACGAACGCCGAGGTCATGATGGCCCAGTGGGAGTTCCAGATCGGGATCCTCACCGCACCCGAGTGCGGCGACCAGCTCTGGACCTCCCGGTGGCTCCTCTTCCGGATCGCCGAGGACTTCGGGGTGTGGGCCACCCTCGAGCCCAAGCCGATCCTCGGG
>JBBYJM010000009.1:0-9270 GCA_043196275.1 Thermoplasmata archaeon | reverse complement strand
GTCCGGGCATCCTCGGGAAGAGCGCCGATCACCCCGGTCATCCCGGGATGGAAGATCCCCGACTTCTCCCGGGCGATGTGGGTCAGGGTCGGTCCCAGGAGGTCGGTATGCTCGAGCTCCATCGTCGTCACCACACCGACCCTTGAGTCGAGGACGTTGGTCGCGTCGAGCCGGCCGCCGATCCCGACCTCGATGACCGCGGCGTCCACCCGCGCCCGAGCGAAGTGGTCGAAGGCTGCGGCAGTGGTCACCTCGAAGAAGGTCGGCTCCCGGGCGATCCCGCCCGTCTCAGCGAGCCGCCCGGCTACCCGCTCGACCCGGGCGATCGCCCGGACGAGGTCGGCCCGGTCGATCGGGTCCCCGTCGATCCGGATCCGCTCGACGTACCGGGTGAGATGGGGGGAGGTGAAGAGGCCGGTCCTCCGGCCCCCGGCGGTCAGGATCGCCTGGGCCATGGCGGCGACCGAACCCTTGCCCTTGCTGCCGGTGATGTGGATCGACGGGAACTTCCGTTCGGGATGGTCGAGCCCCTCCAGAAGCGCCCGGATCGTCTCGAGGCCCGGCTGCAGCCCGAATCGGCGCCGGCCGTACAGCCGGGAGAGGGTCCGTTGGTAGGCCGTGGCCGTCACGGTGATCGTTCAGGAGTCGGGGCGCCCCTTAAGCTCGCGCCGGGCCCCGGGCCGGCTAGTACATCGACCGTTCCCGATACTTGCCGAAGACCGACTGGAACGATCGCACGATCTCGCCGAGGGTCGCCTTGGCCCGGAGCGCCTCCAAAACGGCCGGCATGGTGTTCTCCGACTCGGTCGCGGCGACCCGCTCGAGCCGCTCCAGCGCCGCCCGGTGCTTCGCGGCGTTGCGCCGGGCCCGGAGGGCCTTCAGCCGCCGGCTCTGTTCCCGGCGCGCCGCTTCGGTGATCTTGAGCCGGGGGACCCGGATCGGCGCGTTGACCTGGTAGGCATTGACCCCGACGACCTTCTCCTCCCCCGCGTCGACCGCCCGCTGGTAGCGGAAGGAGGCCTCCTGGATCTCCCGCTGGAAGAACCCCTGTTCGATCGCGGCGACGGTGCCCCCCAGTTCGTCGATCCGGTCGAAGTACCGCTGCGCCTCCTCCTCCATCCGGTCGGTGAGCCACTCGACGTAGTAGCTCCCTCCGAACGGGTCGACCGTCTCCGGCACTCCGCTTTCGTACGCGAGGATCTGCTGGGTCCGCAGGGCGACCCGGACCGCATCCTCGCTCGGAAGCTGCAGCGCCTCGTCGTAGGAGTTGGTGTGGAGCGACTGGGTCCCGCCGAGAACGCCCGCCAGCGCCTGGATCGTGGTCCGGACGATGTTCAACTCCGGCTGCTGGGCCGTGCAGGAGCAGCCGGCGGTCTGGGTATGGAACCTCAGCCACATCGAACGCTCCTTGCGCGCGCCGAACCGGTCCTTGAGGGTCCGCGCCCAGAGCCGCCGGGCGGCCCGGAACTTCGCGATCTCCTCGAAGAGGTCGTTGTGGGAGTTGAAGAAGAAGGAGAGCCGGGGCGCGAAGTCGTCGACCTCCATCCCGCGCCGGACCGCCTCCTCGACGTAGGTCAGCCCGTCGGAGAGGGTGAAGGCGAGCTCCTGGACCGCCGTCGAGCCGGCCTCACGGATGTGGTAGCCCGAGATCGAGACCGGGTTCCACTTCGGCAGGTGGCGCGTGGCATACTCGATGGTGTCGATGACCAGCCGCAGGGCCGGTTTCGGCGGGTAGAGGAACTCCTTCTGGGCGATGTACTCCTTGAGGATGTCGTTCTGGGTCGTACCGCCGAGCTGTTCCGGAGCGACCCCGGACGCCTCGCCCGCGAGGATGAACATGCCCCAGATGATGTTCGCCGGGGCGTTGATGGTCATGCTGGTGGTGACCTGGTGGAGCGGAATGCCGCGGAGCAGACGACGCATATCGTCCAGCGAGGACACGTTGACTCCGCACTTGCCGACCTCGCCGATCGCCTCCCGGTCGTCGGCATCGATCCCGTAGAGGGTGGGGTCGTCGAAGGCGATCGAAAGGCCGCTCTCCCCGTGGCTCAAGAGGTAGCGGAACCTTCGGTTGGTGTCTTCGGGAGTCCCGAACCCCGAGAACATCCGCATCGACCAGAGCCGCCCCTGGTACATCGTGGGGTGGATCCCCCGGGTGTAGGGGAACTGGCCCGGCGCGCCGATCCGCTCCGCTCCGCCCTTGGAGGACCGCGGAGTGTAGAGCCGTTCCACGGGGATCTGGCCCAGGGTCGTGAACCGGTCCTTCCGTTCGGGAGACTTCGCGAGGGTCGGGCGCAGGACCTCCTCGGTCCACCGCCGCTCGGCCGCGACCACAGGGTCGTTGGGATCCGCGGGCGGGGTGGTGGGGGGGACGGGGGAGGTGGCTCGGCCGGCCGACATCCGGCAGGGGACGCCGGGGCCGAAGATAAACCCCCGGATGGTCAGGGCTCGGGCACCCGGAGGCCGACGAGGTCGCTCCGTCCCCTCCGGACGACCCGCGCCCCGAGGGACCGGGCGAACCGTGGGAACGCCGTCCCGGTCCAGATGGTGTTGTCGGCCAGCACGACGCTGCCCGGATGGAGTTTCGGCCGTATCGTCTCCAGTTCGAACGAGAGATGCCTTGGGGTGTGTAGGCTATCGTGGAGGAAGAGATCGACCGTGGGAATCTCCGCGATCAGCTTCGGTAGTAGCTGTTCGCTCGGGCCGACCCTCAGGTCCCAGCCCCTCCGAAGTTCGGGAGGAACCGCCCATCCGCTGGATCGGCCAGGCGGTACCGCGACCGGCGAATCGTTGGGCCCGAACCGGACCGACCGCTGCACGGTCGGTCGGTCGATAGAATGGAGCCGCCCGACCCGATTCCGTCGGATCCCCAGCAGGAAGTGGGCCGACGAGACCCCGCTCGAGACCCCGGTCTCGACGATGTGCCGCGGACGGAGCAGGCGGACCAGGGCGTACAGCTCGAAGGGAGCGCGGAACTGGGCGTAGTTCGGCCGGCCCCCCTCCTGGTGGCGGGCCCGGATGGCCCGGGCCCACGGGCGGAGCCGATCGACCTCCGCCAGGACCGACTCGACCCGTGGGGGGTCCATCCCGAGAAGGCGGGCGACCCAGCCGGCACCGGCGGCGGCCCGTCGGTCGCCGAGCTCGCGCGCCGCGTTCCGGACGGCCGGTAGCACTGGAGCGGAGGGACGCCGGTGGGCCATCGCCGCGCGAGGTCGGCCCGGGCCTTAGGGTTTTGGAGCCAGATGGGCCGAGCGGACGACATAGCGGGCCGCGCTCCCGTAGGCCACCGTCTCGGCCCGGTCGACCTCGATGCGTCGCCCGAAGAAGGGGGCGTCGAGCACCAGCGACTCGTACTCCCCCCCTTCCCCCGCGACGTTGACCGCAACCCGACCGTCCCGGCGACGTTCCAGGTCGGCGAGCAGGGCGGTGTCGAGTCTCCGCCCGAGGAGATCCGCCGTGAGCGTCTCGGCGGCGACATGGACGATGCGGATGTCGAGCCCGGCGCCGATCTCGGCCCGGACCACGGTGGAGGCGTCCTTGCCCCAGAGGGGCAGGTAGGCGACCCGGTCAAGCCGCGCCGCGATCTTGAGGAGACGGCTCCACTGGTAGGAGGAGGCGATCGCGCCGGCGACGATCGGCCCCGACGAGCTCCGCAATGCCGCTTCCAAGTGATCGGTATCGGCTTCGGAGGAGGGTCCTGGGATCCGGACCGACCGGAAGCGCTTGCCCCACGCCTCGGCCTGGAGCCGAACGAGCCCGAGGTTCGGGGTGTGAAACATCCAGGACTCGTTGTCGTCCGGTTCGAGGACCAGAAGTTCGTCGACGTCGAACCCCTGCTGGTCGGCGAGTGCGGCCGAGAAGATCGAGTCCTTTCCCCCCGAGACGAGGGCGGTCGCGCCCATGGTGGCTACGGAGCCCCGACCCCGGCGCGCCAACGGGTGTACAGGTCGTCCCCGTCGAGCGTCGCGATCGAGTCCCCCAGGACCCGGAAGTGAAAGCGGCCCGGTTGGACCTGGCCGATCCGGGCGACCGGGAGTCCCCGGCACATCCGCTCCCATCGGACCCGGTCGTCGGGGGCGATCTCGACCACGAACCGGGAGCCGCCTTCGGCGACGGCGGCCGTCCGGGGGTCGACCCCCGGGATCCGGTCCAGATCGATCGCGAACCCCGTGTGCCCCCCGAACGCCATCTCCGAGACGGCGACGGCGAGGCCGCCATCGCTCACATCGTGGACCGCCTTCAAGATCCCGACCCCCCCGGCGCGCCGGAGGGCTTCGCCCCACCGGGCGAGGCCGCGGGGGTTCGGTCGCGGAATGGCCCCGCCCGAGAGCCCCCGCTGGCGGGCCCAGAGGGAGCCCCCGAGCCGGGGATCGGTCGTCCCGAGGAGGTAAAGGAGGTCGCCGTCCCGCTTGAGGTCGCTGGTCGTCGCCCGGCCGATGTCGTCCAGGAGACCGGTCGCGAGGACCACCGGGGTCGGGGGGATCTCCCGGCCCAGCCCCCCGTTGTAGAAGCTCACATTGCCTGAAGGGACGACGAACCCGAGGGTCCGGGCCGCGCCGGCCATGCCCCGGACCACCCGGACGAAGTCGTCCATGACCCGCGGGTCGGTCGGGGGCCCGAAGTTGAGGCAGTTGGTGAAGGCATCCGGCCGGGCCCCGACCGCCATGAGGTTGCGCGCCGCCTCCTCCACGACCCAGGCGCCCCCGGCCTCGGGGTCGATGGCGCAGAGCCAGGGCTGGGTCGCCGTGGCGAGCGCCAGTCCCCGGCGGCTCTCGGGCCGTGGGCGAAGAACCGCCGCATCCCCATGACTGGGGTGGGCCAGGCCGCCCTGGAGCGGCTTCACGACGGTCCGGCCTTGGACTTCATGGTCGTAGAGCCTCAGAATCGGTTCCCGGGAGACCACCTGGGGATCGAGGAGGAGCCGGGCCACGGTGTCGGCGAGCGGCTCCTCCGGCATCGAGACGGGCCGGGCGGCGGGCCGGCGGCGAGGCCGTCTCGGCCGGCTCCGCAAGGGCGGGTCGACGCGGAACCCCAGATCCAGGTCGCTCACGAGCGTCCCGTCCCAGCGCAGCCGCTCCCGGGGTTCTCGAGTGACCCGGCCAATGACCGTCGCCGGAACGTCCCGGCGGGCGAACAACTCGAGGAGGGCCGGTCGCTTCCGTTCCGGCACCTCGAGGAGCATCCGCTCCTGGGATTCGGAGATCCAGACCTCCCAAGGTTGGAGGCCAGCCTCCCGCTGCGGAACCCGGTCGAGGTCGACCTCGAGGCCAAAACCCCCGGAGTACACCAGCTCGCCGGCGGCGGTCGCGAGCCCGCCCCCGCCGAGGTCCTTGACCGAGACGACGTACCCGGCCTCGAATGCTTCGAGGCAGGCCCGGATGAGCGGCTCCTTGAGGATCGGGTTGCCGAGCTGGACCGCGCCCCGCGACTCCGAGCCGCTCGATTCGTTCAGCTCCCGGGAGGCGAAGGCCACCCCCCCGATGCCGTCCCGACCGGTCCGTCCCCCCGCGAGCACGAGAAGATTGCCGGCCCGACGCGCCCGGTTCCGTTGGAGACGACGGACCGGCAGGAACCCGACCGACGCGACGTTGACCAGGGGGTTGACCAGGTAGGCCGGATCGAAGTAGAGCCCACCGGAGACGGTGGGGACTCCGACCCGGTTCCCGTAGTCCCGGATGCCGGCGATGATGCCGTTCAGCAGGTAGGAAGGCCGCTTCACTCCCGGGGGCAGCCGAGACGGGTCGGTGTCGAGCGGGCCGAAGAAGAGCGGGTCGGCGAGGGCGATCGGCTTCCCGCCGACCGCCAGGATGTCCCGCAGGATCCCCCCGATGCCCGTCGCCGCCCCACCATACGGCTCGACCGCCGAGGGATGGTTGTGGGATTCGATCCGCAGGGCGTAGGCGTAGCCCGGTTCGAAACGGACCACCCCGGCGTCCCCGGTCCCGAGGACGCGGCGGTCCTTAGCGAGTCGGGCGAAGTAGCGGCGGAGCCACCGTCGGGAACTCTTGTAGCTGCAGTGCTCGCTCCAGCTCTGGGCGATCCCGGCGATCTCGACCGGGGTCGGGTCCCGTCCGACCCGACGGTAGTAGCGGACCAGCCGTTCAAGCTCGACCGCGTCGAACCCGAAGCCGCCCTCGGCGGACCACCGGGCCCTCGCCCGGGCCGACCAGCGGGTGAGGGGAATCCGCTCCGGCCCGACCGCATCGTCGGTTGCGGCCGCCCGGGGGATGCCCGACGGCGGCGCTGAGGAGGCACGGTCCCGCCCCATGGATCTACGGGGAGTCCGCCGCCTCCGAAGAGGGGCGTACGGTCGAAAGCGAGACCCGGTGGACAATGGGATTCGCGAGCAGGCGGTCGACAGCCGCCTCGGCCTGACGGCGGGCGTCGGCCTCTCCGAGACCGGAGAAGTCGAGGCCGTAGATCCGGGCCGTGGAGACGCGGACGAGCCCCTCGATCCCGAGCAGACCGAGGGACCGCTCGACCGTTTCCGCCTCCGCATCGGCGACGCCGGGCTTCAGTTCAACACGCACTTCAATCCGGACCGTCCCGTTGGAAGCCATCGGTTCCCCCCGGCCTCATTCCCCCGGTTACATTACCCGTTCGGCCGGTGCACGGGACCGGCCGAAGGACGGACGGAACCTCGCCGTACGACCGCTCCGAAGAGACGACCGAAGGCCGGTGCCCTCCTCCGGACGGGCGAGGTGAGTCCCGGCCCGCCCAGGGGGCCCTCCCCGGACGGATTCTCAACGGGCGGGCCACCGCGCCGGTGGGATCGGGCCGGGGCTCCGGCTCCTTCGGAAAGGACACAAAGGACCGGGTCGAACCGGGAAGGGCGTTCGTTCCTGCCCCGAATGCCCCCGGGCGGCGCCGGTGCGTCGGGAATGGCCCGGAGACCCAACCTGAAGCCGCGGGAGGGGTTCGAACCCTCGACCTGCTCCTTACCAAGGAGCCGCTCTACCAGCTGAGCCACCGCGGCGTGTCAGTGCCGACCCGAGCGTCCGCCCCTTTTCCCTCTTCCGCTCCGACGGGGCGCGCGGTGGGCCCGTCGGGCCGCGGCCCAAGGGAATCCCCCGGAGCGTTCGGCCCACCCCTCGCGTCCTTCGGGCGAAAACGGACGCTTCTCGAGGAAGGCGCGCATTCCGGCCTTCTGGTCGGAGGTCCCGAAGAGCCGGGCCCACAGATCGAGTTCGTATCGGAGTCCGGCGTCAATGCCCGGGTCGAGGGCCGCCAGAACGGCGTACTTTGCGGCCGCGAGCGCCACCGGCGGCTGGCGGGCGAGTTCGCTCGCGAGCGCGAGGGCGGCGGCCCGGAGCTCCTCCCGGGGCACGACCCGGTCCACCAGGCCGATCCGCTCGGCGTCCCGGGCGGAAACCGGCTCCCCCAGGTAGATCCAACGTCGGGCGCGCGCCGCCCCGATCCGGCGAGGCAGGCGACGGGTACCCCCCCATCCGGGCATGACTCCGAGGCGGATCTCGGGCTGGCCGAACTGGGCCTCCTCGCTCGCCACGATGAAGTCGCAGGCCAGCGCCACTTCGCACCCGCCCCCCAGACAGACTCCGTTGACGGCGGCGATCACCGGTATCGGGAGCCGTTCGATCGTCCGGGTGAGGGCCTGACCCCGCTGCCCGTGCCGGCGCGCCTCCCGGGGACCCAGGGGCGCCATCTCCCGGATGCTGGCCCCTGCGGCAAACGCCTTCTCCGAAGCGCTGGCGAGCACGATCGCGCGGATCTCGGGGGCCTCGCCGGCCGTACGCAGCGCGCGATCGAGCGCGTCGAGGAGGCCCCGGGACAGGACGTTGACCGGGGGGGAGTCCAGGATCAGTACGGCGATCGGTCCGTGACGTTCCTCCCGAACCTGGGGTGCCGGCGGAGAGTCGGCCATGGGGGGCCGAGTCGAGTCGCCGTATTTAATTGAAGGGGGCCCCACCGGCGGCAGCCTTAATCCCGACGGCCGGATGGGCCGCCGTGCGCGCGCTGCTGACCGGAGGTTCCCGGGGGATCGGTGCGGCGACCGCCCGACGGCTCGCGGCCCAGGGCTGGGAGCTCGCGATCCACGGATTCCGACACGCCTCCGAGGCGGAGGCCCTTGTCCGGGAGCTCGCCCGGCCCGGGATCGACCATTGGGTCGTGGCGGGCGACCTCTCCGATCGCACGGCCGTCACCGAGATTGCCGACCGGGTGCGTGAGCGCTGGCCGGTGCTGGATGCCCTGATCCTGAACGGAGGCAGCTACCCGAGAGCGGCCTTCGACGACCTTGACCCCGACCGGTTCGACGCCTGCCTGCGGACGAACCTCACCGGACCGGTGGAACTCACCCGCCGGCTTCTGCCCGCCCTGAGGGCGGCGCCCTCCGGTCGGATCGTCGTGGTGACGAGCATCCTGGCCTTCGACGGCTCGCGACAGGGCGCCCACTACGCCGCCGCCAAGGCGGGACTCGTCGGCTGGGCCCGTTCGCTGGCCCGGGAGCTCGCCCCCGGCATTCGGGTCAACCTCGTCGCTCCCGGACCGATCGACACCGACATCCTGGCCTCCGATACCCCGGAGCGCCGGGCCGCCCGTGAACGGGCCATCCCGCTCGGCCGGATCGGCCGTCCGGACGAGGTCGCCGCGGCGATCGCTTTCCTGGTCTCGCCCGAGGCGAGCTTCATCACCGGCACCACCCTCCATGTGAACGGAGGCCTCCGGATGGAATGACCGCCTCCGTCGACCGGCCGGGACCCCGTCGGGAGGTCGTGACCACCTGGTACGGGGCCTTTCTCGTCGAGGACGGACGCCTCCTCGGGGCCGAGCGGGTTCCCCTCGAGCCGGGGGCCCTGGCCGAGCGGATTGCGCTCCGCCGGGAGGGCCGCCTGATGCCCGAAGAGGAGCGGATCCTGGCCCTCCTCGCCGACCGCCCGGCGGTCACCAGCGACCGGCGCCTCGTCCCGCACGGACTCACCTACGATCCTCGGGCGCGGGGCCAGATTCCCGGGGCCGATTCCGCACCCCCGCCGGTCGACCTTCAACGGGAGGCCCTTCGGACCGCGGCCCACCGGGCGTTGGAGGAGTCCTGGGATCCGTCGATCCACATCGAGGAGGCGATCCGGGCGCAGGAGGATCTGGACCGAGTCCAGAACCTGGTCTCGGAGCGGCTCACCAGCTGGATCGGACGGGACCCCCCGGACGAGTCGGAGGGGGGGATCTTCTCCCGAGCCGAGGTCGACCCCTCGCTTCTCGAAAGCCGCGCGGCCCTTCAACGGCTGGTCGATGAGATCCGGTCGACGCCCGACC
>JBBYJM010000008.1:0-9385 GCA_043196275.1 Thermoplasmata archaeon | reverse complement strand
GGCTCGACCGGGCGCTGGCCGAACGGGCCGCCGCCCAGTTCGCTTCGGCCTTCTCGAGGGCCGACCGGCTCGAGGAGCTCGCCGACAGCACGACGGTCCGGGTGATCGGCTGGTGCGGCGCCGAGGAGTGCGGCCACCGGATCGAGACGGCGATCAACGGCGCCCTGCTCGGGACCCCCCTCCGAGACCCGCCCGGCACCGACGGGGCGCCCCCGGGGCCGTGCATCGCCTGCGGGCGGGCCGACGCCACCGTCTGGGCGGTTGCGGCCCGCCCGCTCTAAGCGAGTCCGGGGCGAAGCTCAGGCCGACTCCGGTGACCGGGCCGGAGGCTCCGGGAGGACCAGCCACATCCCCGCGAGTCCGAAGAGGACGAGCGTGATGAAGACCGCGTAGACGCCGTTGTCGATCCAGACCCCGAAGGCCATCCCCCACCAGACGTAGAAGGCGGCGCCGAGGACCACGAGGGTCGCGAAGCCGGCGAAGACCGCACGGCGGGCGAGCGGCAGCTCCCGGATCCGGACCGCCACCGGGCGGCTCTCCGGTGTCGGGGGGGCAGTCGCGGGAGCCTCGGCCGGCGACGTCTCGGGCATTCGGTGACCTTCGACCGAGGGGGCTATATTACTCCTTGCGAAGGCGGGGGCCTGGCTACTCCAGGAACGCCATCGCCTCGGCCTGGAGGATCCCCAGGGCGGCGGTCAGGGCCGGCGCCAGGCCGGACGGCGGGACGATCCCGGAGGAGAGGGTCGGGCAGGCCGAGTTGTTCGCCACATACGAACTCGACACCGCACCGCTCGTGGCCCCCAGCGTGGCATTGAACGTGTTGCCGGTCGTCGCCGAGCCCGAAACGACACTGCAGGTGGTGTAGGTCACGGTCCAGGTGCTCGCCAGGGTGATCCCGAGATAGTCGAACTCCGCCAAGACCGAGTAGAGCGTCGAGAGGTTCGAGTTGTCGCTGAGGAAGGCACTGGCATTGGAGCGCACCGCCGCGGTGACCTGGGGGCTGTTGAGGATCGAGGGGGCGAGGGGCTGGAAATAGGTGTTGAAGACGGTCGCACACTGCCCCGTCAGCGTGGCGACCGGGCTGGCCGAGCCTCCGTTGTCGATGACGATCACAAGTTCATTGCCGTTCCCGTAGAGGAAGAACCAGACCGACCCCAGCCCTCCAGTCGTGGGGTTGGCGGCGGGGACCTGGATCGAAGTGGGTCCGCCCGAGACGGCCGTGACCGTGCAGGAGGAACTCGAGTAGTTGGTCAACGACCCCACCGGCTCGGTCGCGCCGACCGGGGAGGCGAGCCCGCCGGCAAAGAAGGCCTTCCAGCTCGCGGAGCTGTAGGCGCTCATCGACTGGTTGGCCCGGTTCCAGGCCGTCGCGAAGGTGGAGGCGGATCCCGGCGTACTGGATCCCCCGCCGCCGCCGTTCGAATGGAGGCCCGGGATGGGAATCACCCCGGCGACGCCGAGTCCCACCACCGCCAAAACGACGATGATGACCACCGCCCCACCGATCAGGGCCCCGGTGTGGGATTTCCGGGTCGGGATCGGGGGCAACGAGCTGGGGGTCGAGGCGGTCGGCGCGGAGCCGGACGGGGCCGGCGACGTCGAAGGCGAATCGCTTCCCTGCATAGCCTCTAACCCGAGCCGGGGGTAATTGAGGTTTGCGCACGACGGGAAGCCGGCCGGGGTTCCGACCGATTCCTCGGGCACCCCCTACGAATCGGCGGGGGGAAGGGATCAGCGGTTCGGCGGTTCGACGAACGCCTCGATCGAGTGGATGGCCGGGAACTGGTAGGGCATCATCGACCAGTCCCGTCCCTCGTTGGCCGACCAGACGACCCGGCCGGTCGTGGTCCCGGCGTAGATCCCCGCCGGATCGAGCCGGTCGGCCCCGAGCCCCTCCCGGTGGACGGCGTGCCGTCCCGGGAACGGGTTGCCCCGGATCAGTGGCCGCCAGCGGCGGTCCCGGTCGGTGTACTGATAGATCTGGAGCCCTTCGCCCAGGGTGGTTCGGCTCCGGGGGTCGAGCGGCAGGAAGAAGGCCCGGCCCGGAAGCGCTTCGGCCGTTGCCACCCCGAAGCCGAACCGGCTCGGAAGCCCCCGGCCGATGTCGGTCCAGCCGTCGTCCATGCCCCCGCGGCTCACGTACATCCCGCAGTGGTCCTGCCGGTAGATCGTCTCGGGATCCTTCGGATCGAGGGCGATCTTATGGACGCACTGGCCGACCTCGGGGTACCGGTCGGGCTGGAAGTCGGCCCGGACCCCTCGGTTCACCGGCCGGAAGCTCGCCCCGAGGTCGTCGGAACGGAAGGTCCCGGCGGCCGAGATCCCGACGTAGAGGCGGTTGGGGTGGGCGGGGTCGAGCAGGATGGTATGGACGCACGGTCCGCCGGCCCCGGGGTTCCATCGGTCCCGCGTCGGGTGCTCGGTGAGGCCGGTCACCTCGGCCCAGCTCCGGCCATGGTCGTCGCTCCGGAAGAGCAGATGGGGGTCGGCGCCGAGGAAGAGCGTGTCGGGCCGGTCGGCAGGCCCCGGGGTGAGGTGCCAAAGGTTCCGGACCGATTGGCCCGGGTTCGATACGTCGCCCCCCGCCATGCCCGGGGTCCGCTGGGAGCGCCGGGGGAGCCGGGGGGTGGGGGCCTCCCGCCAGCGTCGCCCGCCGTCGGTCGACCGGTAGACCATCGGACCCCAGAAGTCGTTGTTCGCGAGGGCGTAGAACTCCCCGGGGTGACGGGGATCGGCCGTGACGTGGTAGACGTCGCTCCCATCCGCGATGCAGGGACCGACCGTCCACCGTCGCCTTGAGGCGTCGCTGCGCAGCAGGTAGCCGCCCTTCCGGGTCCCCAGCATCAGCACCACCCGCTCCGAACGCGCCATCGCCGGTCAGCCTCCCGCGATCGAGTGGAGGATATCGATCCGATCGTCCGGGGCGAGGACCCGGGAGGGGTCCAGCCCCTCCACCACCTCCCCGTTCACGAAGACCCGGACGAACCGGCGCATCTCCCCGGTATCGTCCCGCATCTTGCCCCGGAGCCTCGGGTACTGCGCCTCGAGCGTCCCGATGAGCTCGGCCAGATCCCGGGCCGACACCCGGGTCTCCCTCGGGGCCCCGAACTCGGCGAGCCAGCGGTCGAGGTGGACCTCCATCGGGACTCCCGACTCTCGATGGGGGTCCCGGTATTTCTACCTGCCTTTTCGCCCCGGCGTCGCACCGGTCCCGCTTAATCCCCTCGAACCTCTCGGGGGGACGTGGCCGTAGACTCCCCCGGTCGAACCGCCGAGGACGGATCCCCGTACCCCGACCGAACCCGGCCCACCTTCGAAGCGGAGGTCCGGGCGATGTTCACCCATATCGCCGGGCGCTACGAGTGGTTCGACCACCTCGCCTCGGTCGGCCAGGACTACCTCTGGCGGCCCCGGGCCCTCTGGGCGCTCGACCGGTTCCGAAGCCCGGGCCCCATCCGCCGGATCCTCGACCTGGGCTGCGGGACCGGCGAGTTCCAGCGGCTCGCCGCCCGCCACTATCCCTCGGCGATCGTCGTCGGCGGGGACTTCACCGCGGCGATGCTCCGCCGGGCCCACGCGATCGGGGCGACCACCCGGCAACGGGCGCGGCTCGAACAGGTCCGGGCCAATGCCCAGGCGCTGCCGTTCGCGGACGGGAGCTTCGACCTCGTGCTCAATGCGTTCGTCGTCCGCAACCTCTCCGACATCGACCGGGCGTTTCGGGAGATGCGCCGGGTCCTCCGGCCCGGCGGGGTCCTGGTGACCCTCGAGATCGGGGAGCCGGTGCGGCCGCTTTTGGGAAGCCTCTTCCACGCCTACTTCGACCACGTGGTCCCGTGGATGGGCCGCAGCGTGCGGAGCGCGGGGCCGTACCGCTACCTTCCCGAATCGCTCCGCTCGCTGCCCCCCCGGGCCGAGCTCCTGGCCCGGATGCGGAGTGCCGGCTTCGGGCGGACCCGGGCCGAGCCCCAGTCGATGGGGATCGTCACGACCTTCCTCGCCGAGGCGGGCGCCGGGGTCCCCCCGGACGGTCATCCAAGAGGTTAAGCGGGCTCGGGCTAGCTCCTCCCCATGCCCGCGGCGCCCTTCGACCCGTTCGCGTATGCCCACGCCCACCGGAGGGAGATCGTCTGGATGAGCCAGAACACCAACCACCTGGTCCCCCCCGAGGTGGTCGGCCATGCCCTCCGGCAGGCGATCGAGGAGCGGCGGTACGAGGGCTACCCGATCGCCGCCGGCGAGCCGGAGCTCCTCCAGCTCGTCCGGGAGGATTTCGGACTGCCGGAGAGCTTCGTGACCACCGTCTCGGCCGGCGCGACCGAGACGCTCTACATGCTCACCCGGGCGCTGCTCTCGCCGGGCGACGAGGTCATCGCGACCGACCCGAGCTACCTCATCATCCACCGGTTCATCGAACTCGCGGGCGCCCGGACGGTCAACCTCGACGTCTACGCGCCCCCGTACCGGCTCACCGCCGACCGGATCCGCGCCGCACTGACGCCGAAGACCCGGATGATCCTGCTCATCGACCCGCTGAACCCGCTCGGGAGCGCCTATCCGAGGGAGGAGCTGCGGGCGATCGCCGAGATCGCCCGGGACCACAAACTCCTCCTCCTCCACGACGTGACCTACCGGGACTTCAAGCGGGATCCGGCCAACGCGGCCGACTTCGCCCCCGAACAGACGATCACCATCTGGTCGGCCGCGAAGAACTGCGGCCTCGCCGGCCTGCGCGTCGGCGGGCTCCTCGCCCGGCCCGAGCTCGCCCGTCCGATCCTCCGCTACAACACCAACGACCTGGGGGTCAACGTCCTCGCGCAGGTCGCGACGATCGCCGCGCTCCGGACCAAGAAGATGTGGATCGAGTCGATCCGGTCGACGACCCGGGAGAACGGGGCCCGGATCCGGGCGGCGGCCGAGGCGGTCCCGGGCGTCCGGGTCCCGGTCTTCCCGTCGGAGGCGAACATGTTCGTCCTCGACCTCCACGACACCGGCCTCACCCCCGAGGCGGTCCAGGAGGACCTCCTGCTCCGGCACGGGGTTTTCGTCCGGGCCGGGAACTACCTTTCCCCGAAGTTCGGCCACCGGTTCGTCCGGGTCTCCTTCTCGAACCCGACCACCGAGGTCGACCGGTTCATCCAGGCGTTTCCGCGCGCCATCGAGGCGCTCCGCTCGACCCGGCCTCGCGCCTGAAGGCTACCCGACCGGGGTCCTCAGGTCGACCACGAGGTGGTCCCGACCGGGGCCGTAGGGCTTCACGCGTCGGACCTCGGCCCGACCGTCGAGCGCCGCCCGGGGAACCCCGAGGATCTCCGCCAGGGTTCGGAGGGTCGCCTCGGCGCCGCCCCGGACGTCGGCCACGGTGTGGAGGTGCAGTTCGGCCCCCTCGGGCCGGGCGGCCCGGAGGGCGATCGGGACCCACGGTAGCGCGCTCGGCAGATACCCGAGGAAGATCCGGTCGAACCGGCCGGCCGGCACCCCCACGGTCCGGTTGTCGCCGAGGACCGCCTCGACCCGGTCGGCGACCCCGTTGAGCCGGGCGTTCTCGACGAGGTAGCGGTACGCCTCGGGGTTCTGTTCGATCGCCCGGACCCGGACCGTGGGGTGGGCCCGGGCCGCCGGGAGGGTGAAGTAGCCGATCCCGGCGAACATGTCGAGGATGCGCTCGTTCGGGGCGATCCTCCGGGCGACGCGGGCGCGTTCGGTCCGGTTGCCGGCGGCGAACATGATCCGGGCGGCGTCGAACCGCCAGCGGATCCCGTGCTCGACCACCTCGGTCTCGGTGGGCCCTCCGGCGATCACCTCGACGGTCGGCCGCCGAGCCTCCCCTTCGATCGGCCCGACCTGGGTGAGGACGGTGGTGACCCCGATCTCCCGCTGCCAGGCGGCGCCGATCTCGGGGAAGTAGGGGCGCAGCAGCTCCGGCAGCCTCAGGAGGAGGACCCGGCCCATCCGCTGGTAGCCGGCCGGCATCGCCCGCGCCAGGTCGGCGCCGGCCCGGTCGATGAGATGCGCCCGGACCCGTTCGGCCGGGGGGACGGAATCGGCCCGCATGCCGGTCGGCTCCACCGGGGGCGCCGGCGCCTCACCCTTCCGGATCCCGGTCGAGGATGACGTCGAGGAACTGCTTCAGGTGGGCGGTCAGGATCGGGTTGTCGGTGAAGCCGCAGGCGTCGAGCCCCGGCGCCGCGAGGAGCGCGTGCTGGCCGTCGGCCAGCACCTCGGTCGCCCGGAGGTTCTCCCGGGGGACGTGGGTGACCCCCTCGGGGATCCGCTGGAGGGGCGCGGTCACGAAGGTGACCTGGACCCCCCGCTTGACGGCGTGGAGGATCTTCTTCATCAGGGGTTCGCGCAGGTCGGCGATCTGCTGGGTCGTGAGGATGAAGCTTACCGTCGACTGGTCGAGGAGCTCCCCGATCTTCTGGATGACCTTCTCCCGGCCGCTCAGCAGATAGACCAGCTGGGGCTCGCCGTGCTCGGCGACGACCCGGTGGAGCTGGGCGAGCTTCTCGAAGACATCCTGGATCGACGCCTTGAGCGACTCGGCGACGTCGAGCGGATTGGTCGGACGGAAGAGGATCGGCTTGCCGCCGGTCGGCTGCGCATACCCCTTGGCCGCGAGCGAATCGAGGACCTTGTAGGCCGAGGTCCGGGGAATCGTCGCCGCCTGGGCGATCGCGGTGGCATCGCCGACCCCCCGGGCGACGAGCGCGATGTAGGCCTGGGCCTCGTACCGGGTGAGCCCCACCCGCTCGAGGGTCTCCACCGCCCGCCGAAACTCCTCCGACGTCGGGCTGCCGAGCTCGACCGCCGCCTCCTCGATCGTCCCCATGGCCGCCGCCGGAAGGAGGCGGGAGCCTGATAACGCTGCCCGCCCGGCCTCGGCCCGTTACGGGACCGGCTCGGCGAGCCGCGAGAGCGCCCGGGCGCCCAACAGCTCCTCGACCTCGGCCTCGGTGAGCAGCTTCGACTCGACGAGGAGCCGCTTCACTGACGTGCCGGTCCGCTGGGCTTCGTGGAGGAGCTCGGCGACCTTGAGGTAGCCGAACCGCGGCGTGAGCACGGTGGCAAGCGCGGTCGATTCGAGGAGGAACCGCTCGAGCCGCGCCGGGTTCGCCGTGATGCCGTCGACGCAGCTCTGGGCGAAGACCGGGAGGTAGCGGCTGAGGATCTGGATCGAGAAGAGGAGCTCGAAGCTCACGAGGGGGGTCATGACGTTGAGCTCGAGCTGACCCCCCTGGACGGCGAGGGCGGTCGCCGCGTCGGCGCCCACCACGTGGAAGGCGACCATGTTGAGGCACTCGGCCGCCGAAGGGTTCACCTTCGCCGGCATGATCGACGAGCCCGGCTGGATCTCGGGGACCCGGATCTCGTCGAGCCCGGTCGCCGGGCCGCTCGACAGGAGCCGGAGATCGTTCGCGATCCGGATCAGTTCCAGCGAGAGCGTCCTCAGCCATCCCGAGACGGCCGCGAGCGGCCAGCGGCTCTCCATCGACTCGAACGGATCCCGGGCGACGGTGAGGGGGAGCTGGGTGAGCTGCGCGTACTCCTGGACGGCCCGGGCCCGGAAGCCCCGGACCGAGTTGATCCCGCTGCCCACGGCGCTGCCGCCGAAGGGGATCTCGGCGAGCGCCGCCTCGATCCCCGGGAGGATCTCGAGCGTGTGGCGCAGCGCGGCGCCGTAGGCCCGGAACTCCTGGCCGAGCGTCACCGGCATCGCATCCTTGAGGTGGGTCCGCCCGGCCTTCGTCAGCCCCGCGAACTCCTGGCCCTTGCGTTCCAGGCTGTCGGCGAGCCGTCCGACCGCCGCCTTGAGCTCCCGAAGGCCGAACAGGACCGCCACCTGGGTCGCCGAGGGGTAGGTGTCGTTGGTCGACTGCCCCCGGTTCACGTGGTCGTTCGGGCTCAGCTCGCGGTAGTCGCCGCGGGGCAGCCCGAGGATCTCGAGCGCCCGGTTGGTCAGGACCTCGTTCACGTTCATGTGGAACGAGGTGCCGGCGCCGGCCTGGAAGACATCGACCACGAACTCCCCGTCGAACCGGCCCTGGGCCATCTCCTCGCACGCGGTCGCGAGCGCACGGCCCCGGCGCTCGTCGAGCCCCCCGAGGGCGACGTTGGCCCGCACGGCGGCGAGCTTGAGCTGCGCGTAGGCCCGGATCAGATGGGGCGAGGCGCCGAGCCCGCTCACCGGGAAGTTCTCCTTCGCCCGGAGGCTCTGGATCCCCCAGTAGGCGTCTCGGGGCACTTCGCGACGTCCCAACGAATCCTCTTCCCAGCGTGTCGCGGCCATCGAGGGGCCGAGCCGGGGCACCGACAAAACCTTTAGCAGGGGCCGCGCTCGACCGGGGGTCCGCCGGGAGGGGGACCGTGGTCGATTGGCCGACGACCGTTTTTGACACTGCCGCCCTCGTGGCCGACTACGGTCTCCCTGCGCTGCTCTGGCTCTTCCTCTACCTCTTCGCCTTCGAACGTCGGGAGTTCGCCGAACGGATCGGATTCGGCCGACTGAGCTTCTGGCTGCTCGGTCTGGGCGCAACGCTCGCGACGGTCGCTCTGCTCCCCCTTGCCCCGATCGGGCCTGACGTCCTGGCCGTCAGCCTGGGCGGTGGCGTCTTCCCGCTCGCGATCGGTGCGGTCGCCCTCGGCCGGACCTTCGCCCGGGGCCGCCGGGACCTCGGGATCTGGCTCGGCCTCCTCACCTTGGTCGGCGGCGCCCTCCTGGCGACCGTCCTCCTCCTGCCGGTCGGGACCTTCCAGGACGTCGCGGTGACCGCGGTCGCCCTGGCCGCAAGCCTCTCGGCCGTCGGAGTCGCCGCCGGCCCGAACCGGGCCCGACGCGCCCCCATCGCTGGCCCCCTCATCCTGACCCTAGCGGTGGCCGCCGCGACCTTCCTCGCCTCGACGCCGCTCGCGGGCAGCGGCATTTCGGAGACCTTTCCGATCTACCTCCTGCCACCGTTCGGCGCCGGTTTCGCCGCGGTTCTCGCCTGGCGATGGTATCACCCGGGCCCGACCGGTGGGGCCCTGGCCGTCGCCTTCGCCTCGACCGGCTTCGGGGTGCTGCTCGGCGCCGATGTCCTCCGCGAGCCCCCGCTCTACCAGAGCGGCTACGCCGGCCTCTACGCGATCGGGGGGGCCGGCGTCTTTGATCTCCTCTACCTCTCCCCGCTGGTCGCGCTCGCCTCCGCCTACCTCGCCCACCGGCTCCTCGGGCGGAGCCTCCGGCCCGAGGAGGGGGGCGCCCCCCGCCCCACCCCGCCGGGCCGGCCATCGGCCCTGCTGCAGGCGGCCGGGCGGGCCCGGGTCGAAGGGGACCCCCGACGATCGATCGACACCGCGCTCAGGGTGGCCGAAGAGCACGACGTGCAGGTCGCGCTCCATTCCG
>JBBYJM010000007.1:0-10055 GCA_043196275.1 Thermoplasmata archaeon | reverse complement strand
GCACGAGATTGCCCCACTGGTTGGAGAGGATCTCCTCCGAGACCGAGTGGAACTCCTCCCACTGGAACTCGGTGTCGTGGTTCTGCGGGGCCAACAGCGCGACGTAGAACCGGATCAGGTCCGGCGCCAGCCGCTCGAGCAAAGCCGGGGCGAAGACCGACCGGTCGGAGGTCGACGACTTCGACATCTTGTCGCCGTCGATCAGCATCCACTCGTTGGACGGGACATCGTAGGGCAGCGGAAGCCCACCCGCGGCCAAGAGAAGCCCCGGCCAGAGGAGGGTGTGGTGGAACTTGTTGTCCTTGCCGACGAAGTAGTAGGACCGGACCCCGGAGGCCGGGTCCCAGAACGGCCGGTAGCGGGCCGGGTCCCCCTGGCGGATCGCCCACTCCCGGGAGGCGGAGAGGTAGCCCTGGACGGCTTCGAACCAGACGTAGAATCGCTTGCCCTCGTAGCCGTCGAGGGGGAGGGGGATCCCCCACTCGATGTCCCGGGTGATCGGCGTCGGGCGGAGCCCCTCGGCCAGGAAGTTCTCCGCGACCCGCCGGGTCCCCGGCCGCCAGTGGGTCTGCTGGGCGATCCATTGGGCGAGCTCGGTCTGGAGCTTGTCGAGCCGAAGGTAGAAGTGCTCCGACGGGCGGAACTCGGCGGCCGACCCGCAGATCCGGCAGTGCGGGTCGCGCAGGTTCCGGGGGTCGAGCGGCCGTCCGCACCGATCGCATTCGTCCCCCCGGGCCGACGGGCTCCCGCAGAAGGGGCAGGTCCCCGTGAGGTAGCGGTCCGGAAGGAACCGCCGCTCCTTCGGACAGTAGGGGCTCTCCTGGGTCTGGCGCTGCAGGTAGCCCCGCTCCAGGAGCCTCAGGAACAGCTCGTGGACCGTCCGGGCATGAACCTCGGTCCGGGTGTGGGTGTAGAGATCGAAGGAGATGCCCAGCCGTTGGAAGGTCGCGGTGTGGATCCGGTGGTTCCGCTCGGCGATCGCCTCGGGCGTCGTCCCCTCCCGCTCGGCGGTCAGCAGGATCGGGGTGCCGTGCATGTCGGATCCGGAGACGAACAGGACCTCGTGCTGGCGAAGCCGGTGGTACCGCGCGAAGATGTCGGCCGGCACATAGGCGCCGGCGAGCTGGCCGATGTGGACCGGTCCGTTGGCGTACGGCCAGGCGACTCCGACAAAGATCCGGGACATGCTCCCCCTGGGAGCGTCCGACCCCGGCCGACGACTATTACCCTTTTCCCGGCCGGTCCGCGGGGCCGGCCAAGGTGATTTATGCTCCTCCTCCCGTCGGACGCCGTGGCCGACGAGTCGGGACCCATGACGCGACCCACGGTCCCGGAGGCGGACCGTCTGATCGGGGTACGGCGGCCGGTCCTGAGCCACGGGTACGTCGTCCTCGTCGACTACATGGGCAACGATGCGGCGATCGTCCAGGCGGCCCGGGTCTCCTACGGCCAGGGCACCCGGAGCGTCCGGGACGACCGGGGGCTGATCCGCTACCTCCTCAGGCACCGGCACACCACGCCGTTCGAGATGGTCGAGTTCAAGTTCCTGGTCCGGCTCCCGATCTACGTCGCCCGTCAGTGGATCCGGCACCGGACCGCTTCGGTCAACGAGTACAGCGCCCGGTACTCGATCGTGCCGGACGAGTACGACCTCCCCTCCCCGGACGCCGTCCGGCAGCAGTCGGCGACCAACCGGCAGGGCCGGGGAGATCCGCTGCCTCCCGAGGTCGTCGAGCGGTTCCGCACCGACCTGGACCGGATCGCCCGGAGCGCGTACGCGGCCTACGAGAAGGCGATCGCCGACGGCGTCGCCCGGGAGACCGCCCGATTGCTCCTCCCGATCGCCTACTACACCGAGTGGTACTGGAAGATCAACCTCCACAACCTCTTCCACTTCCTCTCGCTGCGCCTCGACGCCCACGCCCAGGAGGAGATCCGTGCCTACGCATCCGAGATCGCCGCCATCGCCCGGACCGTGGCCCCGGTGGCGATGGAGGCGTTCGAGGAGTTCCAGATCGGCGGGCTGGAGTTCAGCCGGAGCGAGCAGAAGGCGCTGCGGGCCCTCCTCGAGGGGCAGAGCCCGGCCGACGCCTGCCGACTGGCCGGACTCGAACTGAGCCGGGCCGACGGGACCCCGAGGAAGTCCGGGGAGGGCGTCGAGTTCCTGGCGAAGCTCGAACGGATACAGAGGCTCTGACCGATTGCCCGGCTAGGCGCCGGGCGTCTCCTTCCGGGAGCTCCACCTCACCTCGTAGACCTCCTGATGGTTCGGGTCGGAGGGGAAGGCCCAGCGGGTGCGCAGATGCAGGGACGGGGAAAGGGCCGCGGCCCGGATCGCCGATTCCAGTTCGAGGTGCAGCCCCTCCGGAGTCGTCCCTTCCAGCAGCGGGATGATCGCGCGCCAGCGGTGCGGGTGCTCGATCGTCGGGTGGGTCGGATGGGTGACGTCCCAGGCCACCGGCCATCGGGCCGTGAGGAGCTGTTGCACCCGGTCGAGCGCCTCGGTGCTGAGCCCGTCGTCCGCGAACAGTTCCACCCGGAGCTCGATGGGGTTGGCTTCGACCATACGTTCGGGCACCCGAGGGGCCCGGTCCATAAAGGCCTGATGCGGCCATCGGGGCGCGCACGAACCCCTATAGTCTAGGCGCCGATGACCCCCGCATGGCCCATCGGGTGGTGCGGCTCGGGGTGTCGATGGAGCCGGAACTTCTGGAGGTGCTCGACCGTTGGGTGGCCGGGCGCAACTCGGGGAGCCGGTCGGACGCGATCCGCGCTCTGATCCGCAAGGAGCTCGCCGAGAAGTCGCTCGCGGATCCGGAGGCCGACGCGGTCGGCTGCCTCATGCTGCTCTACCGGCACGACCTCCCGGAGATCCTCGAACGGGTCACGGCCGCCGAGCACCGATGGGGTGAGCACATCCGCTCGTCGTCCCACGTCCACCTCGAGGGGGGATCCTGCATGCAGATCCTCGGGCTTGCCGGAAAGCGCCGCGAGCTCGAAGCCGCCGCGGAAGATCTGCGGGGGATCCGAGGGGTCGCGTATGGGGGATTCGTCTTGGGCACCCCCTCGGTCGTCGGGGGAGCGACCGGCCATCGACACCCCCACGACCGCCCGGACGAGGAGAGGCACCGGCGCCCCGACCCCGTGCCGACGGGCATTTCGCGGCCCGCAGCTTCTCGGGCGTCGGCGTCCTCTTCGGGATCCGGCGCCCCGAGGGGCTCCAAAGCCGCCTTCGGCGGCTAGCCGATCCATTTCGTTCCATAGCGCCCATCGGGTCAAGCGCCGGAAGCGGTCGGTATCCGAGGTATCCTCAGGTCCGGAGGCACACCGGTTTGTCCCCGCCCACACCCGGGCGTCGGGCCCGTTCACCACGGGTGGGGCCGAATTCGATGACGGAGGGTCCGGTGGCTCCCCCCCGGAGCCTCCGGAAGAAGCCGGGGCCGGCCCCGCATCATGGGCCGGCCGATGCGATCGACGAGACCCGTAGCGCAGCCGCGCCTCATCGAGCCCACCGGAAGGCGATCGGAGGATGGGGGTGTGCGGGGCTATGGCGGTCTCTCAAAGGGGTGATAAACGCCGGGCCCTGGGGGAAGCCGAGGCCGGAGCATGGAAGGCGAGAGTCAGTCCGGAAAAGGTCCGTTGACGCCCATCACCGTAGCCTACGGAGACGGTATCGGACCGGAGATCATGGAGGCGACACTGCGCATCCTCTCGGCGGCCGGTGCCCGCCTCTCGATTGAAACCATCCAGATCGGGCGTACGGTGTATGAACGGGGGATCTCGTCGGGGATCGAGCCCTCGGCCTGGGAGTCGCTGCGCCGGACCCGGGTGTTCCTGAAGGCCCCGATCACCACCCCGCAGGGGGGCGGGTTCAAGAGCCTCAACGTGACCGTGCGCAAGACCCTGGGACTCTTCGCCAACATCCGCCCGTGCCTATCCTACGCCCCGTTCGTGGCCACCCAGCACCCCGGCATGAACGTGGTGATCGTCCGGGAGAACGAGGAGGACGTCTACGGGGCGATCGAGCACCGTCAGACCCCCGACGTGATGCAGTGCCTCAAGCTCATCACCGAGCCCGGGTCGGAACGGGTGATCCGGTACGCCTTCGAGTACGCCCGACGCTACGGCCGCCGGAAGGTGACGTGCTTCACCAAGGACAACATCATGAAGCTCACCGACGGGGCGTTCCACCGCATCTTCGACGAGGTCGCGAAGGAGTACCCCGACCTCCAGAGCGAGCACTGGATCGTGGACATCGGTGCGGCCAAGCTCGCCGATTCCCCCGAGCAGTTCGACGTGATCGTGATGCCGAACCTCTACGGCGACATCCTCTCGGACGTCGCAGCGGAGATCGCGGGTTCGGTCGGGCTCGGCGGCAGTGCGAACATCGGGAGCCAGGTGGCCATGTTCGAGGCGATCCACGGGTCGGCCCCGCGGAGGGCGGGCCAGGATCTGGCGAACCCGTCCGGGCTGCTGCTGGCCGCGGTCCAGATGCTGGTCCACATCGGCCAGGGTGACGCCGCCGCCCGGGTCCACAACGCGTGGCTCAAGACCATCGAGGACGGGATCCACACCTACGACATCTACGATCCCCAAACCTCCAAGGCGAAGGTCGGGACCCGGGCATTCACGGACGCCGTCATCGCCCGGCTCGGCCAACGCCCCGAGGTGCTGAAGCCGGTGGCCTACCCCGCCCACGATGCCCCCATCGCCATTCGGCTGAAGGAACGGCCCCGGCCCTCGAAGGAGCTCGTCGGTGTCGATGCGTTTGTGGACTGGACCGGGACCGCCGAAGAGTTGGGCCAACGCCTCGAGCGCCTCTCCGCGGACGGCCTTCGCCTCGTGATGATCACCAACCGAGGCACCAAGGTCTATCCCGGGGGCGTGCCGGAGACGTTCTGCGTCGACCACTGGCGCTGCCGGTTCCAATCTCCGGTGGAGGGGAAGCCGGTCACCCACCAGCAGGTCATCGCCCTGCTCGCGCGGCTGGTCGACGCGGGACTACCGGCCATCAAGACCGAGGGCCTGTTCACCTTCGACGGGAAACCCGGATTTTCGTTGGGTCAGGGACAGTAATCCCTCTCGGCGACTCCGGCGCCGGACGGAGGGGATGGCCGAAGGCGGCCGTCACAGTTCGAGGGGGGGCCGGGGACGGGACCCCAAGGAGACGACCTCCGCGGACCGAACGTCGTCCACCCGATGGGTCAGGGCAAAAAGCAGGGGCGCGGATCGTCGCCGTACAGCACCCGGGTGACCTCCGCCATCCGGTCCTTGAGCTCGGGAAGGGTCGGGGCCGTGACATTGACGTGGCCCATCTTCCGGCGCTTCCGAAGTCCGGTCTTTCCGTAGGTGTAGGGTCGCGTCTCGGGAACCCGGAGCAGCCGTTCGATCATGGCCCGGTCCGGTTCAACCCCCACCGCATTCACGATGCCGCTCGGCCGATACAGTACCGGCTCCGGCACGGGGAGTCCCGTGATCACCCGGAGATGCTGCTCGAACTGGGAGATGGAGGACCCGTGGAGCGTGTGATGGCCGGAGTTGTGGACCCGCGGCGCGAACTCGTTAATCAGGGGCTTTCCGTTCACCAGGAAGAACTCCACCGCCATCACCCCGACGTACTCCAGCGCGTCCAGGAGCCGCGAGGCGATCTGCGTCATCCCCTCGTCGGCGCAGGGCGCCTCGCTGTGGAGCAGGATGCCTTCCAGATTCTGGTTGCGCGACGGGAGGTGGAACCGCTGGTTCCCCTCCGCGTCTCGGGACGCGATGAGCGAGGCCTCCGTGTCGAAATCCACATACTCCTCTACCACGTACCCGGGGCCGTCGGGGAGAGCCCCACCTCGCGGCGGTCCGACCCCGACGTAGGTCTGACCCTTCCCATCGTAGCCGCCGCGGACCGCCTTGATCACGGCCCGGCCCATCCGTTGGGCGAACTCGACGGCCTCCGCACCGTCGCGCGCCACCCGGAACTCCGGGGAGGGAAACCCGTGGTCCCGCAGGAACTCCTTCTCGAGCGACCGGTCCGACTTGAGGACGATGGAGTGGAGCGGTGGGCGGAGCTTTCCCTGCTGATGGGCGTACTCCAGGACGCGGACGTCGATGTGCTCGAACTCCGGCGTGACGACGTCGCATCGGTCCACAAACTTCGCGTATTCCCGCACCGGAAGGGTGCCGTCGGCGACCCGGCCCGCGGGCCCGGCGTCATCGGCCAGGACGTAGTAGCGATGCCCCAGCTTCCGCCCCTCAAGGATCATCATCCAGCCGAGCTGGCCCGATCCCAGGATTCCGATATCCATAGAGGACCGTGGTCCGCTCAGGGCACCGCGTCGTTCAGGACCCCGTCGGTCTGCTGCTTCATGTACCGGGCGAGCGCCTCGGCCAGCTCCTTGCGGGAGGTCGCGAGGATCCGTACCGCCAGGAGCGCCGCATTGCCGGCGGCCCCGATGGCGACCGTGGCCACGGGGACTCCGAGAGGCATCTGGACGATCGAGAGGAGGGAATCGAGGCCCGCGAGATGCCGGCTCGGCACCGGGACGCCGATGACCGGGAGCGTGGTCAGGGAGGCAATCATTCCCGGAAGGTGGGCGGCCCCCCCCGCTCCCGCGATGATCACCTGGATGCCCCGGTCTGCGGCGCCCCGGGCGTAGTCGAACATCTGAGCCGGGGTCCGGTGGGCGGAAACCACCCGGCACTCGGTCTCCACACCGAACTCCTTCAGGAGTTCCACGGCTTTGGACATGCAATCCAAGTCGCTCTCGCTGCCCATGACGACGCTGACGAGCGGCATCGGAGGGTTCGTCAAGGGGCCCGACCTCATGAGTCTTGCCCAGAGTTCGCCCCACCCAAGGCGGGCGGCCCGGGGGGCCATGGGAGAACCACTCTGGTACCCGGTAACTGGACGGCGCCCGTGGCTCCGCCATCGGTTCGTGGCCTACAACGGTTTCGCGCCCCCTGGGAAGCTGGATGTTGGTGAGGCGGGCGGAGACAGTTCCCCGACCCACACACATTTAGGGCCGCGCCGTGGATCTTGCGACGACGGGTGGCTCTCGCGAGCCTCTCGTTCGGGAGGGGAATCGCTGCCATGGGGTAGGTACTCCCGGTTCCCATCTGTAGCTCACGCGTTTCTCATTCGGACGGCGGACAACTCTCCTTAAAGTACTGATGGCGGCAAGTTCGCTCTCGGGCGCAGCCTCACCCCCGGGTCTCCGAGCGCGCCGTGCGGCATCGCCCGTCTCCGAACGACCGATGCAAGCACTTCGTCGCCGAAGGCCACGGATCGACCCTTGGAGTGGACCTCCCAAAAGACCTCTGCAGTATAGCGCGCAGAGGGAACGGGCCCTCGGCGACCGTCACGACAAGGCTTTGAGTCGCGTTGGGGTCCCGAACGCCGTGAGCGAGAACAAGAAGCTTGTCGAGAAGTATCTGACCACCACTGACAAGTCCAAACTAAGCGAGTTGCTCGCCGATGATGTCGAGTGGGTGGAATGGGTTGACGGGGTCCCCGCCTTGGGAGCGGTCACGCGAGGAAAGGAGGCTCACATCAAGAACTACGGCGACGACGAACTCCGGGGCGAGATCTACCGGCTTACCGAGGAAGGCAATGTGGTGGTCGTCGAGGGGACGGCTCACGTAACCAAGAAAGACGGCGCCCGGCTTTCGGTTCGGTATGTCGACATCTTCGAGGTAGAGCACGGGAAAATCAAGCGGAAGTCGTCATTCGGTGCCCTCCTCAAGGAACCCGCGTAGCATGACGTCATCCTCCGCCCCTCCGTCCATGTCGGAGCTCGAGTCGATCCGTGCGTGGTTCGCCTACATCGCGCGAGCGCGTCAAGGCTACCTCGAGATCTTTTCGAAGCTGCCGGTCACGGAGCTTTCACGGGACCGGGGTGCGTCATATCCCACGCTCCTTGACATCTTCGGCCATTCCCAGGGCGCACTCTACTTCTGGATGAAGGACTGCGCGCGTTTCGAGTTCCCCCCTCAGGAGCCGGACACCAGCGTCCCTCCCAGCCTCGCGGATGTCCGAAAGGACGAGAACTACGTTCAGACTCAGATAGGCCGCATCATGGCGGAGCTGACCGAGGCGGACCTGACTCGGACGGTCCATAGGGAGGAGGGACAGGGGTCAACCCACGTCTGCGACGTACCGGTCCGCGAGGTGTTCTGGCACCTCATCGAGGAAGAGCTCCAGCACCGTGGCGAGATGAACGCGCTGCTGTGGCAGATCGACGTAGAGGCGCCGGTGTACGATTGGATCGACTGGAGCCACGCGGTCGGTCGGATCCGGGATCCTCGTCCGAAATGAGCTTCAACCTCTCCTTAGCAACGCCCGGCTTTCCCGATTCGGGGTCGACAGGCCCGGAGGAACCCGCTCCGGCGAATCAGGGGTAGCGCGAGCCGCGCCGGGAGACCCCACGGAACAGCCACGATCGCCGAGAGTGGGCGGACCCGGCCGCAACCCGTCCGGTCACGAACGTGGGCAAGGCCAGTCGGAGCCTCTGGTTCACACCCCTACGGGACTCGCCATCGGGGCACCCGCGGAGGGTGAGGGGACGGTTCAGTCACGCCGTCTGCGTATTGGCCGAGTTGACGAGGCCACGTTTGCGGAGTCGCTTGACTTGCTCTTTGAAGGCGGTGGACTGAATAAGTCGGTCAAGATGATCGGCCGACCAGACTCGCGTCAGGCCGGTGTTCTCTTCAAAGCTGACGCGAGGTCGTCCGGTCTGAGGACTTACGGCCACGTCGATGTAGGGGATGTACTCTCCGACAACGCCGACGAACCGAAAGGCGATTGGGTCGCTGCCGAGAGCGAAACCTCTTCTCGTGAATCGAGTACCCGTTGGTCGGACGAACACCGGTGAGCCACTATTTCCCGGGAATGCGGGCCCATCCATGTAGAACGTCCCGTCCTCGTTCAATCGACTGACTAGCCCTCCTCGGATAAATGGCGCAACCCTGCTTGCTCGGAGGTCGGTTGGCTGGAACGCGAGGAAGATCAGGTCCGTGGTTTCGGGAAGCTCTGTCAACGGGAGGAAGAGCCCCCTCTGGATGGTCAGAACATCGGCGACATTCACGTCAAAGGCGAACGGGATGAGAGCAAGGTCGACAGACTCATCGTCGGCCATGACCCAGTTCGTCCCAAGAGCTCGAATCATCTCCGATAGAGGTGACGCTGCCACGCCCCTGGTCTTGAGGTTATAGTAGGCTGTAAGTTGCGAATCGGTTCGACTTCCGTCACTACCAATCACAACATGACGCGCGGTAACGAGGTGGAAGACGCCTTCCGCCTGGATAAGGAACCCAGTAGCTCGGATATCGGGTTGCTTCTCTCCCTGAACTCCGAGGAAGACGACGGCTTTCTTGACATCCGCGAGGACGTCAAAGTATGTTCGGACGGGGAAAGGGGGACGGGAGGCTGTCGGAATCGGAGACTAAATTGTGGCATGCCTATTAACCGCTCGGCCTTGAGGAGTTGGCGGGCCAGAATCAGATCAGATGGGCGGGGCTGCCTTTTTTAGCTGCCCAGATCGCCCCAGCGATATCTGGAGTCGGCCACTGTAGTCTTTCACCCACCCGTCCTCTACACGGACTCTCCTCCCTTCGGCGACGAGTTCTACGTCCTTGCCCCAGAGGGCGAGGACACATGGAGCGGAGGCGTCCGGAATCCGGAACTCTGTCCGCCGGATGCCTCAGGTTCCGATTCTGCCGAGTTCCCTACTGCGATGTCGACTTCCGAGCAAAGCTGGTTTGTGGTCCTCGTCTCTAGGGGTGAGGGCCACGTGGCGAGTGCTCGGCCGGGGCCACTTCCGAGTGGGAATCTGGATCGGTTCTATGGTGAAAGTGTTACGGGCCCGAGGGGATTCGAACCCCTGACCTTGCGGTTAAGAGCCGCCTGCTCTACCGGGCTGAGCTACGGGCCCAACGGCGGGCCCACTTGGCCCCCCCCACTTAAGGTCGTCGCGTGGGCCGGGTTGCCGAGGGCGGGGCCGCCATCCGTTCGAGGGCGGCCGCGGTCATCAACGGCAGCAGCAGCGTCACATCCCCCTCGACGGTCACGT
>JBBYJM010000006.1:0-10135 GCA_043196275.1 Thermoplasmata archaeon | reverse complement strand
GCGCCGACCCCGAGGAGCCGGGGGCCCTTGGCCGCCCAGTCCCTTGAGCTGCCCTGCCCGTAGCTCTTCCCCGCGAGAATCACGAGCGGAGTGGACTCTCGCCGGTACCGTTCGGCGGCGTCGAAGATCGAGAGCAGTTCGCCGGAAGGCTGGTGCCGGGTGACCCCGCCCTCCTGGGGCGCGGCGAGCTGGTTGCGGAGCCGGACGTTCGCGAAGGTGCCCCGGACCATCACTTCGTGATGGCCCCGGCGGGAGCCGTAGGTGTTGAATTCGGCCGGGGGGACCCCCCGGCCCTTCAGGAAACGGCCGGCGGGCGACTCCGGCGCGATCTCCCCGGCCGGGCTGATATGGTCGGTCGAGATCCGGTCCCCGAACGCGGCGAGGGCCCGGGCGCCTTCGACCAGCCGGCCGCCCCGGGGTCGCCACGGGGCGGGGAGATCGAGGAACGGGGGTCGGGCGAGATAACTGGACCGCGCGTCCCAGGCGTACTGGCCCGGGGGCGGGGTGGCCAGCGACTCCCAATGGGCATCACCCACCTCGATCGAGCGGTACTTCTCCACGAACATCGCCGGATCGAGGGCCTGCTCGAGGACCGCCCGGATCTCCCTCGAGGTCGGCCAGAGCTCCTTCAGGTGGACCGGCCGGCCGGCCGGGGTTGTGCCGAGGGGATCCCGGGTCAGATCGATGTCCATCCGGCCCGCCAAGGCATACGCGACGACCAGCATCGGGCTCGCGAGGTAGTTGGCCCGCACCAGGTTGTGGATCCGGGCCTCAAAGTTGCGGTTGCCGCTCAGCACCGCCGCCACATAGGCGTCCTGGTCGAGGATCGCTCGGGCGACGGCGTCGGGCAGGGGGCCGGAGTTGCCGATGCAGGTCGTGCAGCCGTAGCCGACCACCTCGAACCCGAGGGCGTCCAGATCGGCTGTGAGTCCGGCCTTTCCGAGGTAGGCGGTGACGACCTTGGAGCCCGGGGCCAGCGAGGTCTTGACGTAGGGGGGCACCCGGAGTCCCAGGGCCCGGGCCTTGCGGGCGAGCAGCCCCGCCCCGACCATCACCTGGGGGTTGGAGGTGTTGGTGCAGCTCGTGATCGCGGCGATCACCACCGCTGCCTCGGGCAGGGGGCCCGGCCCCGTGCCGCCCCCCGAGGGTCGGGAGGCCCCGATGGACTGGAGCGTGTCGTCGGAGGGATACGCCCGTCCCCCGTTCGGGGGCGCCGGTGCGGGGTGGCCGGCCCGGTAGGCCGCCATCGCACTCCGGAATGCGGCCGGGACCTGGGGAAGGGCGAGGCTCTCCTCCGGGTTCTTCGGCCCGGCGATGGTCGGGACCACATCGCCCAAGTTAATGGTGATCCGATCATCAAAGTCGACCGCATCGGCCGATCGGGAACCCCACAGTCCGAGGCGGCGCGCATACGCCTCCACCCGGCGCACGTGCTCTTCGGCCCGTCCGGTGCCCCGCAGGTAGGCGACCACCGCCTCGTCGATCGGGAACAGCGCCGCGGTGGCCCCGTACTCGGGGCACATGTTGGAGATCGTCGCCCGGTCGGGCACGGCGAGGGACCCGACCCCGGGGCCGACGAACTCGACGAACCGGTCCACAACGCCCTTCTGACGGAGCCGGTGGGTCACGGTCAGGACAAGATCGGTGGCGGTGGCCCCCTCCGGGAGGTCCCCGATCAGCTCGACTCCCACCACTTCCGGGCGGTTGAGGAAGTACGGCTCGCCGAGCATCACCGCTTCGGCCTCGATGCCCCCGACCCCCCAACCCAGGACCGAGACCCCGTTCACCATCGTGGTGTGGGAGTCGGTCCCGATGAGGGTGTCCGGGAAGACGAGCCTCTCCCCCCCGACCTCCCGCTCGGTCACGACGGTGGCCAGGTGCTCCAGATTGACCTGATGCACGATCCCATTGCCCGGGGGGACGATCCGGAGGCGGTCGAACGACTCCCGGGCCCATCGGAGAAACCGGTACCGCTCCCCGTTGCGTTCGTACTCCCGGTCCAAGTTGATCCGCAGCGACTGCGTCGAGCCGAAGCTGTCGACTTGGACGGAATGGTCGACGACGAGATCGACCGGAACCTGGGGATTCACCGAGGCCGGTGGACGCCCCGCCCGGACCGCGGCGTCCCGGAGCATCGCCAGGTCGACGAGTACCGGAACCCCCGTAAAGTCCTGGAGGAGGACCCGGGACGGAAAGAAGGCGAACTCGGTCTCGGCGCCCACCGGCTCCCCGTTGGCGAGCGCCACGAGCCGGTCGCGGTCGGTCTCCTCCGTAAGGTTGCGGCAGAAGTTCTCGAGCAGCACCTGGACCGTCCGGGGGCGCCGGGCCCATCGGGTCGGGTCGACCCCGGCGAGCCGGGTCGGGTCCCAGAAGGTCACCGGCGCGGCTCCGAGCGGCTCGGTTCGACGCAGGCCCAAGGGATCCCGGGAGGTCATGGGTCGAGAATCGCGCCCGACCTTATGGGCTCTTTGCCCGCCCGAGGCGAGAGGCGCGGGGTGGAGCGGCCGTCGAGGGCCCCTCCGCTCCGGGGGCCGATCCAATACAAAGGACTTTGAGCCGGGGCCCCCTCCATACCCAGGTGAAGGCCGAAGGGCGCACCCCGGACGACGAGCTATTTGCCCGCCTGGCCATTGCCGACCGGCTCCTCCGCGAGGCGCTGGCGGAGAGCCTGCGGCCTCTGGGGTTGAGCTGGAACGAATACCTGGCCCTACGCCAAGCGGCCCACCGTCACCCTCTGGTGAGCCAGCTCGCCCGTGAGCTCGGAACGACGGTGGCGGTTGCCGTACGGCTGATCGACGACCTCGAGCGCCGCGGGCTCGTCATGCGCCGGCCCGACGAGCACGACCGGCGAACCAAGCGCGTCGAACCGACCGGTCCCGGTCTGAGCGCTCTCCGGGATGCCCGGGCCACGCTCGCGACCACGACCTCGGATTTGTGGGCCGATCGGCCGTTGGGGGAGGCCGCCCAGTTCGAGCAGCTTCTGGTCGGGCTCATCGCCCGGCTCAAGGACGACCGGCGTTCGATCCGGGCGCGGCCCTGATGTGGGCCGGCCGATTGAGGCCGCTTCTACGTCGGGGATTCCGGAAGGTCGATAGGGTCCGACCAGCGGACCGAGCCCCAGGTGCCGGGCGCGGGCAGCGGAGCGGTCCCGGGGGTTTCGATCTCGATCCGCGCCCCCGACTTTAGCTCTACAATCAACCGGCCCCCGGCACCGACCGATCCCGCCGCGACGACCCGGCCGAGCCGGCCGTCCGAGGACCCGGGGGTGAAGTCGGCCTGCCGCGGCGCTACGGCCCGCCACCGGCCCTCCTCCCGGATCACATTGTACCCGAGGAATCGGGCGGCCCGCGGGCTTGGCGGCCGGTCGAACACCCCACGGGGCGGGCCGACCGACTCGAGCTGACCGTCAAAAAGCAGCGCCACCCGGTCCCCGAGGAAGAGACCCTCGGCCCGGTCGTGGGTGACATGGAGCCCCGCCACCCCGGCGGAGGCGAGCGCCGATCGGAAGTCGGCCATCAGGTCGGCCCGGATCGTCACATCGAGCGCACTGAACGGTTCGTCCAGCAGCAGGACGCGGGGTCGGGCGGCCAGGGCTCGGGCGAGCGCCACCCGCTGGCGCTCCCCGCCCGAGATCTCGTCCGGTCGTCGATCGAGGAGGTGGGGGATCCCGAGCCGGTCGGCCAGCCGGTCGACCGTGGCCCGTACTTCGGCCTCGGGAGCCCCCCGAATCCCCGCGGCATAGGCGATATTGGCGAAGACTGTCCGACGGGCGAAGAGGCCGGGCTCCTGTCCCATCAGCACGACTCCGCGGCGATGCGGGGGGAGTCGGCCCACCTCGCGGCCGAAGACCCGGATCGTGCCTTCGTCGGTCGCCTCGAGGCCGACGATCGCCCGAAGGAGGGTCGACTTCCCGCTTCCGTTCGGCCCCATGAGCGCCACGAATTCCCCCGCCCCGACCGAGAGATCGATCCCTCGGAGGACGGGCCGGTTCCGGTACGACACCCGGAGCCCGCGGAGATCGAGGGCCGGAGGACGCTCAGAACCGGACACGGGGGCCTCCGACGGACAGTACGACGATCGCGGCGGCGCTCACGACCAACAGGAGACCGGCGGCGGCGTCGGCGACCCCGGGCAGCCTAACCCCCTGCAGCCGGTAGACGGCGACCGTGAGGGTGGTGAAGGAGGGGGTCACGAGGAAGTAGGTCGCCGTGAACTCCCCCAGGCCGAAGGCGAAGACGAAGAGCCCGGCCACGGTGAGTCCTCGTCGGAGCCGGGGGAGGTCGACGTCGGTGAACGCCGTCCACGGTCCGGCCCCGAGGGTTCGGGCCGCTTCCCGGGGGGCGGCGGAGAGCCCGTCCAAGGGCACCGACAGGCTCTGGACCACGAACGGCAGCCCGAGCGTCGCCTGGCTCACCACGATGAGGACCCACGCCTCCCGGGGGCCCCCGAGCAGCGGCTCCCAGACCGACGCGAGGGCGAAGGCCAGCATGACGGGGGAGATCAAAAGTGGCAGCAGGGTCACGGCCGCGAGCAGGCTCGGCCGCCCGGCGCGGTGGAGGCTGCGGGCGAAGACCAGGCCCAGCACGAGCCCCACGGCGATCGCCGCCGCGGCGCCGGCGAAGGCGAGGGTGTTCACGGTCGCGGCCAGAATCGGGAGGCCCAGGGCCCGGGTGGTCTCGGGACCGAAGAGCAGGGTCCAGGCGGCGCCCCAGGGTCGGCCGCCCGCCGGTTCCACGGTCCGGTACAGGACGGCTCCGACGAGCGACGCCTCGGCCGCGGCGAACGCCGCGCAGATCCCTGCGAGCAGCACCGCGACCGGCGACGCCGTCCGACGGCCCAGCCGGGGAGCGGATCGGCTCCCGCTCGGGGCGAGTCGGGGGAGCACGGCGAGATACGCGGCCGTGGGCACCGCGAGGAAGGCCAGGGTCAGGGTGGCGAGCAGGGCCGCCCCGTGGGCATTCAGCAGGATCTGGTCGAGCGACCAGATGCGATCCTCGAGGGTGTACTGGGCCGGGCCCGCGAGCAGCAGCGGCGCGGCAAACGCCAGCGCGGAAAAGAGGAAGGCCAGGAGCGCCCCGGCGAGGGCCCCCCACCAGGAGGGCGGCCCCCAGACCTCCCGGTACACCCGGCCCGGCGAGGCCCCCAGCGAAGCGAGCGACTCCTCGAGCGGCGCCGAGGCGCTCTCGGCCCCCACCGCGGTGAAGAGCGCGACCATCGGGGCGTTGAACGCCACATTGACCGCCACGATCCCACCCAGGCCGTGGCCGAACACGGCCAGGCCGGGGAAGCTCCCGACGAGGAGGCCGCCGGGACCGAGAAGGTCGGCGACGCCGAGGACCACGAGAAGGCTCGGCAGCAGGAAGGGGAGAAGCAGCAGCGACCGGAGGACCCGGCGGCCGGGCCAGTCGTACCGGCCCAGGAAGACGCCGACCGGATACCCGACGAGCACCGACGCCCCGGCCGAAAGTCCTCCCTGGACGAGGGAGTTTTCGAGGGCGTCCCGATTCAGGGGGTCCGCGAACAGGGTGGCCCAGCCGGACCACGAGCCGGCGGCCGGAAACGCCGAGGCGATGATGCCGGAGACCGGCAGGAGGACGAAGGCGATGAGAAACCCGAGGAGCGGGAGCGTCGCGCCCACCCCGAGCCATCGGGGGGTCATCGACTACCCCCAACGTTGGGCGAGCGTCTGCCAGTCGGCGAGCCAGCCGGGCAGATCGGCGGCGACCTCGCCCGGCGGCAACGCTCCGTTGAGGGGGATGATCGAGCCCGGCGACTGCGCGTACCCGAAGACGGGCGGCACCGGGACCGTCGCGTTCGCCGGATACTCCCACTCGTTGGTCGGGAGGAGCGACTGGACGGTCGGCGAGAGGAGCCAATTGATGAGCGCCTCGTCCAGGGCGGGATGGGCGCTCCCGTGGACCACCGCCGCCCCGTAGATCGTCCGCCAGCCGTAGGCGGTCCCGTTCCACCAGGGAACGGTCGAGTTGTAGACCCCCGGCGTCCCGGAGAAGGCGGCGTACGCGGGATCGGTGGTGTAGCTCACGACGAACCCCGGGGCCCCCGTCGGGCCGCTGAACTCGTTGAAGGCGTCCTGCCAGTCGGTGGCCTGGGGAGCGACCGGCAGGGTGGCATTCCAGAACGGCTCCCAAGGCGCGTGGAGGACCGACTGGTAGTAGGCAATCTCGCTCACCAGGAACTCCTCCCCGACGATCGACGTTGTCGGGTTCTCGTAGAGGAAGTTCTCGGCCCAGCTCGCGTGCTCCGCGATCGCCGGCAGGCTCAGGTGGGCCGCGGCGCCGCCGAGGGCGGCATTGAACGTCGAGTTGTAGTCGATGCCGAGGTACCCGTACTCGTAGGGCGTGGCGGCCCCGCCCGGTGAGAGTTCCGTCGCGAGGCCGGGCACCATGTCGGCGAGAGCGGGACTGGTATAGGGAACGATCAGCCCCGCCTGAAGCGCGGTCGTCGCCGTGACTTCGTCAAGGCCGATCACCACGTCGGCCGCCGGTCCGACCGGCTGCGCCAGCGCGGCGAGCAGCGTTCCGGGGGGCTCCACCAGGGTCACGGTCACGCCGTGGGCCTCCGCGAAGCTCCCGAAGACCGACTCGAGAGCCGCGGTGTTGCACGGGCCCCCGAGGAAGCTCGAGTAGGTGTAGACCGTGAGGGGTGTCCCGCTGTCCCCGAACCGGCTGGGGCAGCCCCCGCCGCCCGGGGTGAGCGCGATGTAGATGCCGACACCGGCCAGGACCACCGCGACCGAGACGCCGAGTGCAATCAGGATGCGACCCGTCCGTCCGGCCCGCCAGAGTGGCCGCCGGTGGGCGCCCGAGGGGGACGAACCGCTCACCCCACGCGCCGATCGGTTGAGAGATCTCTTAGAGGCTCCATATCCGTCCCTTCGCGGGCATTACCCCGATCAGGTTCCTGGGGTCGACGAGGCGGGCTCGTCCTCTCAGCCGATGCACAGCTCCCCCGCGCGAGGATGGCCTCGGGTTCTCTTAACCTCTCGGGTGGGGCGGACGCGGATCGTCCCGGCGCGCTCCGGGCTCCCTCCGGGCACCGAACCGCCCCGGGCCGAACCCCGAGCCGAAGCGGCGATCGACCGCGGCCGTAGGGACGGTTCCGACCGGATTCCCGACGGCTTGGACGCAGCCTTAAGTCGGTATCGGACTCGGCTCCCCGAAACCATGAGCGAGACCCCGGCGGAGCGGAGCCGACGGAGAGCGACCTGGTTCGCCCGCCACCCGTTCCTCTGGAGCCGTTACCTACTGATCCACGAGTTCGGCCATCGAGAGGTCGCCTTCGGCGACGACCCCCGGTTCCGGGACCCCGCGACCCTGTACCGGATCGCACGGGAGCCGCTCGCGCGCGCGCTCGGCATCGCCCCGAGGCAGTTGGACCCGATCGCCGCCGAGCTCCCACCCCTGACCCGGGCGCTGACGGCCGAACTCGCCCGGGAACCCAAGGCCGGGGCCCTCATGCAGGCGCCCTTGCTCTACCTGATGGTCCGGGTGGCCCGCCCGCGGATCGTCGTCGAAACCGGAGTCTCGTCCGGATACAGCGCCCGCTTCCTGCTCGAGGCCCTCGAGCGGAACGGGGAGGGTCACCTCCATTCGATCGGGCTCCCCCGCCTGGCGATGGATCCGAGTCAGGCCGGCCGGTTCGACGGGGGTGTCGCGGTTTCCGATCGTCCGATCGGCTGGCTGGTTCCCGATCGGCTCCGGCCGCGGTGGACGATCCATGTGGGACGGAGCGACGACCTGCTCGAACCGCTCCTCCGGGGCCTCCCGGAGCCCCTCGGGATGTTCCTCCACGACAGCCTCCACCAGTATCCGACGATGGCCTTCGAATACCGGACCGCATGGGCGCACCTCGCGCCCGGGGGCCTCCTGGCCTCCCACGACATCCACACGAGCCGCGCGTGGCCCGAGTTCCTTCGCCAGCACGCGCCGCTGCCCCCCGACGGGGAGCTCGACCACGACCTCGGGGTCGTCCGGCGACCGGGCATCGGGACGCCAGCATGACCCCTCCCGAGCCGAGCCCGCCGGCCACCGATCGGGCCATCGGGATCGACTTCTACTGGACCCGGTCGCCGGGGGCCCCGGGGCGGCTCAAACAGTCCGCGCTGGACTTCGAGGTTTCGGAGATCTCGGCCTACCCGGCGCCCGATCCGGCCGGTCCGCAGACGATCCTCAGGGTCGAAAGCGAGAACTGGGAGCAGCACGAACTCGCCGAGGCGATCGCCCGGCGGCTCCGGCTTCCGCCGCACGCCCTCCAGTGGGCCGGCACCAAGGACCGCCGCGCCGTGTCGACCCGTCTCTTCTCCTACCTCGGCCCACCCCCCGAGGGCGACCTCGGACTCCCCCGAGTCCGGTTGGTGGAAGCGTACCGGGCCCGCGAGGGGCTCTCGCTCGGCCATCACTACGGGAACACCTTCGCGATCCGGGTCGAGACCGAGGATCCCCCGGCCGAGGCTTTGCCGCGCTACGCCGAGGTCCGCGCTGAGATCGAGCGGACAGGGGGATTCCCGAACCTGTTCGGACCCCAACGGTTCGGCGAGGTCCGGCCGATCACCCACGAGGTCGGCCGGGCGCTCGTCCGGGGCGATGCCGATCGGGCGGTCGAGATCTACCTGGTCGAGAACGATCCGGCGTCAACGACGGCGGGGTCGGAGGCGCGTCGGTCGTATGCCGAGCACCGGGATCCGGCCCGGGGGCTCCGGGAGTTCCCTCCCGCCTACCGCTTCGAGCGGATCCTGCTCGAGCGGCTCGCCCGGGGCTACCCCGCCGAGCGAGCGCTGCGGGGACTCTCCCGAGAACTCCGGCTGCTCTTCGTGCACGCCTACCAGTCGCTCCTCTTCAACTGCTGGGTCAGCGGGCGCATCGCCCGGGGGCTTCCGCTGGACCGTCCCGTCGAGGGCGATTTTCTCCTGCGGATCGGGCGCGACGGGACGCTGGCGAGCCATCCCGGGGTCCCGGTCGGGCCGGACAACCTCACCGAGGCGACCCGCTGGGTCGAGGAGGGCGGCGCCCGGCTCGCCGGCCCGCTCATCGGCTACGCGACCCCGCCCAGCCGCGGCGTGCCGGGCGAGATCCTCGAGGAGATCCTCCGACGGGAGGGGGTGACGCGGGAGTCGTTCCGGGTCTTTCCGGCGCCGGAAGTGGCGAGCGCCGGTGCGTTCCGGCCCGTGCTGGTCCCGTCCCCGGCGATCTCGCTCGAGGCCGTGACGGGAGGGGTCCGGTTCGGATTCTCCCTCCCCAAGGGGGCCTATGCGACCGTCCTGCTCCGGGAGTTCCTGAAACCCCGGGAACCGGCGTGCCGCTCGAACTGAGGATACTAATACTTCCCCGGTGACCGCTCACCGGCCCATGCTCCACTCCGCGACGAACCCGACGATCCCGGATCCGGCCACCCTTCCGGTGGCCACGACGAGACGTCGGGGATCGACCATTCCCACCGGCGTGCCCGACTTCGACTCGATCACCGGCGGGCTGCCCGCCGGTTCGGTCGTCCTGCTCTGGGGGGAGGCCGGCGCGGGGGCCATCGAGTTCGCGGTGACGAGTGCCGTCCATCTGATGCTCCGCTACGACGATCCCGAACGGCACCGACGGTTCCTCGGGGGGGCTCCCGGTCCCTTCGCCTACCCGCGCGGGGTGGTCTACGTGAGCGTCACCCGCTCCGAACGCCAGGTGTTCTCGGAGATCGAGTCGGCGTTCGACCCGAGCTATGCCCGCACGCTCGCCGACCATACCCGATTCGAGGACCTTTCGACCGATTACTTCCAGGACACCGCCGTACCGGGGGCCTGGGCCTCCCTCGACCGCCCCCTGCTCCAGTCGGCCCCCGCGTCCCGGGGCCTCCCCCGAGGGCCAGTCCGTCACCTCGTCGAGATCCTCGACCGGGACGGACCCGAGAACCTCATTCTGGTCGACTCGCTGACCGATCTCCTGGTCCGTCCGGGAATCGATCCGATGGAGATCCTGACCTTCCTCAAGGGGCTGCGTCGTCAGGCCAAACAGTGGGGGGGGCTCGTCTACCTGTTCCTCACCCGAGGGGTCGCACCCCCCTCGACCGAACTGGCGGTCGTCGATTCGGTCGACGGGGTGCTCTCCTTCCGCTGGTCGGTGAGCCCTACCTT
>JBBYJM010000005.1:0-10547 GCA_043196275.1 Thermoplasmata archaeon | reverse complement strand
CGAACCTCGAGTTCCACCATGGGATTCTCCGAACATATTAGGTCTGAGCCGGGCTTTAAGCTATCCGCTCAGCGGGGCGCGACAACGCCGGACCCCGGCCCCCCCGAGCCACGCCCCCGCATGGGTTGAGGCCCGGGGTTCATACCACGCCGCATATAGTCCCCGGGACTCCCCCCGTCAGGATCGATCTGTGGCCGCCAGCGAACCTACGGGCGTTGTCGTAGCATTACCGGCTCCAGCTCCGCCGTCCGTGCCGGTCCCGGAGCCCCGCCCAGGGCTTGAACCCCTCCGACTGGTCGGGTTCGAACTCAGCCTCCGGACGGCCCGGATCGAGCTCCTCGAAGAGGTCTCGAAGGGACTCGATCGGGCCTGGGCCGAGCGGGAGTTCCGGGACCGGCCGGAGGTCCAGGAGCTCGCCCTGCTCAAGACCTGCCACCGCGTCGAGCTCTGGCTTCTGCTCAAGTCCTCGGCGGCACTCCCGGCCTGGCGGGCCGAACTCGAGCGTCGGGGCCCGGGATGGACCGAGCGGACCGGCTTCGACGCGGTCCGGCACCTATTCTACGTGGCGTGCGGCCTCGAATCGCTTGCGGTCGGGGAGCGGGAGGTCCGTCAGCAGATCCGTTCGGCGATCGGGACCGTCCAGAGCCGGCATCCCCGACCGGTCCTCCGCGAGCTCCTGGGCGCCGCCGTGGCGACGGCCGACCGGGAGTTTCCCCGCGTCGACCCGAGCCAGTCGATCGCCGCGGTCGCCGTGAGCCGGCTCCAGCAGCTGGTCGGGCCGCCGTTCCCCCGGGTCGTCGTCGTCGGGAGCGGGACCGTCGGCCGCCAGATCGCCGAGATGCTGGCCCCGTCCGCCCGGGTCACATTGGTCTATCACCGGCGCCCCCCCGAGGCGGGCTTTCTGCGCTCGATCGGCGCGCGTTCCGCGCCGGTCGACCGGCTGGCCGACGAACTCGCCGTCTGCGATGCGGTGGTGGCGGCCGCCAAGTCCGGTCGGGCGGTGATCACCCCGCCGACGATCCCCCGGGACCGACCGGTGGTCCTCGTCGATCTCGGCGTCCCCCGCAACATCGCCCCGGAGGTGCGCGGGCTCGCTCGGGCCCGACTGGTCGACCTGGGCGACCTCTACAGCGAGATGCCCCCGCCCGCTCCCCGGGCGCCGGCGGCCGTCGAGGAGGCCGCTCGGGAGGCGGCCCGCACCCTGGATCAGCGCTCGCTGGAGCCCTGGGTCGCCGCCCTCCGCCGGGAGATCGACCGGATCCGGCGATCGGAACTGGCCTCGGCCCGCCCCTACCTGGGCGATCTGACCGAGGCGCAGGCGACGGCGGTCGAACGGCTGACCCGACGGCTGGTCGGCCGTCTCCTGGACGGTCCGACCGAACGGATCCGGGCGCTCTCCTCCTCCCCGGAGGATGAACAGCTCCGCCGCTGGGCCCTCGAGCTGTTGACCCCGGATCCCTCCGATCCGTGACCGAACCCCCACTGCGCGTCGGGAGCCGGCGCAGCCCGCTCGCCCGACTCCAGACCGCCGAGATCGTCCGCCGCCTGGCCGTGGATCTTGCCGGGGCCCGACCGATCGAGACTGTCTACCGGACCCCGAGCGGCGACCGGAACCGGCGGCGGGGAGAGTCGCCGGACTTCGCCGACGCCTTGGAGGCCGAACTCCGTTCCCGTCGGATCGATCTCGCCGTCCACAGCGCCAAGGACCTGCCGGCTCCGCTCCCCCAGGGCTTCCGCCTGATCGCCGGCCCCCGGAGGGCCGACCCGCGCGAGGCACTGGTGGTCGCCCCCCGCCACCACGGCACTCCGCTGCCCGCCGGCGCCCGGGTCGGAACCAGCAGCGTCCGCCGGCGCGCCCAGCTCCTGCGGTGGCGTCCGGACCTCAAGGTCGTCGAGCTCCGCGGGAACGTGGAGCACCGGGTCGCCCAGGTACTCTCGGGGCGGCTCGACGCCGCCGTCCTGGCCGCCGCCGGCCTCCTCCGCCTGGGCCGCCGGGAGTGGATCGAGCGGCTCCTCCCCCTCGACGACTTTCTCCCGGCCCCCGGCCAGGGCATCCTCGGTCTCGAGATCCGGACCACCGACCGGGCGCTCGGCCAATGGCTTTCGGGCCGGGCCCACCCCGCGACCGCCCGGGCCCTGGCCGCCGAGCGGGCGGTCCTCGAGGCGTTCGGCGGGGACTGCGAGCAACCTCTCGGGGCGCTGGCCACCGAGCGTGCGGGGCAGCTCAAGGTCCGGGCCGAACTGCTGGACCTGGACGGCCGGCGATCCCTGCGGTCGCGGCGGGTCGGAGACCCGAAAGACGCCGCACGGATCGGGAGGGCGGCCGCCCGGGACCTCCTCCGGATCTCCGGGCGGGTCCGCTGATCCATGACCGCGGCCTCCCCCCGTCCCCGGATCCTCCTCGCGGCCTCCGATCACGCGCTCGCGGACCTGGAATCGGCCCTCCGAGGGAGCGCCGATATCCGTCGCTGGATCACGGTCCGCTGGCGACCGGTGCCGGCGCGCCAACTGCGCCGGCGTCTGGCCCCCCTCCGGCCCGTCGATGGGGTGATCCTGACCAGTCCTGCCGCGGTGGAGAGCTTCATCGCCCCGGTGCTGCCCCACCTCTGGCCGTCCGAATGGCCACGGCTTCGGTACTGGGCCGCCGGTCCGGCCACCGCCGAGGCGCTGCGCCGTCGGGGCGGACCGCGGGCGACCCTCGGTGCGCCGGAGGGAGCCGAGGGCATCGTCCGGGCCCTCGCCCGTTCCCCCCCGCTTCGCCTGCTCTACCCGAGATCCGACCGGGCCGGGCCCGCTCTGGCCCGACGGCTCCGACGCTCCGGCCACCGGGTCATCGAGGTGATCGCCTATCGGCACTGTCCGGTCGGCCGGGCGAGCGACCGAAATCGTCGATGGGCCGAAAGGGCCGACCTGGTCGTCGTGACCAGCCCTTCGGCCTGGGAGGGGCTCGGTCGGGCGCTCGGAGCGTCGGGGATCGAAGCGCTGCGCCGCTCGGCCCGGTGGGTCACCCTCGGGGCCACCACTGCCCGGCGGCTGCGGGCCGAGGGTCTCCGCAGTCGGAGCTTCCCCCCGGGGAGCCCCGCACAACGCTTTACGCCGTTTTTGCTCGGGAGCCTCGACCATGTCGGAAGCTGACCGGAGCGCCCCCCCCAGCCTGCGGCTGCGCCGGCTCCGGCGGACCGAGGAGCTCCGCCGTTCGCTCTCGGAGACCGAGCTCGATCCAACGCGGCTCATCTACCCGGTCTTCGTCCGACCGGGCGGAGGGGCCCCGGAGCCGATCGAGAGCCTGCCGGGGATCGACCGGCAGCCGCTCGAGGGCCTCGGCGACCGGGCCCGGGAGTGGTCCCGGGACGGGGTCCGGGCCGTCCTCTTGTTCGGGGCCCCCCGGATCAAGGACCCGGAAGGTTCGGGAGCGGTCGACCCGGACGGTCTGATCCCCCAGGCGGTCCGGGCCCTCCGCCAATCGGTCCCGACCCTAACGATCCTGACCGACGTCTGCCTCTGCGCCTACACCGACCACGGCCAGTGCGGACGGCTTCGGGACGGGGAGGTGGACAACGACGCGACGGTGGAGCGGCTCGCTCGGATGGCCCTCGTCCATGCCCGGGCGGGCGCCGACATCGTCGCGCCGAGCGCGATGATGGACCATCAGGTCCGGGAGATCCGGGCCGCCCTCGATGGCGCCGGGCTCACCGCGACCGCGATCCTGGCCTACGCCGCGAAGTTTGCGAGCCCGCTCTACGGGCCCTTCCGGGAGGCCGCCGGCTCGGCGCCGAAGAGCGGCGATCGCCGCAGCTACCAGCTGCCGATCGGCAATGCCCGCGAGGCGCTTAGGGAATTGGCGGCCGATGCCGCGGAGGGCGCCGACCTCTTGATGGTGAAGCCGGGCCTCCCGTACCTGGATATCCTGGCCCGGGCCCGGCGCCGCTTCGACCTTCCGCTCGTCGCCTACCAGGTGAGCGGGGAGTACGCGATGATCCGGGCGGCGGCCGCCCGGGGCTGGATCGACGAGGCCGCGGTGATCGACGAGAGCCTGCTCGCGATGCGCCGCGCCGGCGCCGACTGGATCATCACCTACTTCGCCCGGGAGGTCGCCGCCCGGGCCCGGAGGGCCGACCGGTGACCGACCCCGATCCCCCCCGGGCGATCTCGACCCGGGAGGAGGAGCTCCAGGATTTCGTCAAGTACACCTTCCTCCACCTGCGTCCGGAGTGGCGCCGTCAGGCCGACGAGGTCCGCCGGGCCGGCCGGGAGGAGTTCGCGGAACGGCTCGACCATCCGCCGGAGGGCACGCTGGTGCGGACCTACACCCTGGTCGGCCTCAAGGCCGACACCGAGATGCTGGTCTGGTCGATCGCGCCCCGGATCGAGGCGATCCAGGAGTTCCATGCCCGGCTCCTCGGGACGAGGATGGGGGGGTACCTCGACACCGCCTACTCCTACCTCGGCCTCGGGCGGCGGAGCGAATATTTGGCCGACCACGCCCACACCGATGGAGAGGGACGGTCCGGGCGGCGTCGTCCGTTCGACCTCCCGTACCTCTTCGTCTACCCGTTCGTCAAGAAGCGGGAGTGGTACGGCCTGCCGTTCGAGACCCGACGCAAGATGATGGGGGAGCATTTCCGGGTCGGTCACCGCTACCCCCGGGTCCAGATCCACACCGGCTACTCCTTCGGGCTCGACGACATGGAGTTCATCCTGGCCTTCGAAGGCGACTCACCGGCCGAATTTCTCGAACTGGTCGCCGACCTCCGCCCCTCTGAGGCCAGCCGGTACACCGCGCTCGAGACCCCGATCTTCACCTGCCGCCGCACCGACGCCCGGGAGATGCTCAGTCTCGCCGACGGCCGGCCATGACGGTCGCCTCCGCCGGGCCCCGGTCCCGGGCCCTCTTCCGCCGGGCCCAGCGGGTGCTCGTCGGCGGCGTCGATAGCCCGGTCCGTTCGTTCGCCCAGGTCGGAGGCACCCCCCCCTTCATCGTCCGGGGCGAAGGGCCCTGGATCGAGGATGCCGACGGCCGACGGTATCTCGACCTGGTCAACTCCTGGGGGGCCAACCTCCTCGGGCACGCGCCCCCCGACGTGGTGGCCGCGGTGCGGGCGGCGGCCGGGGACGGGCTCAGCTTCGGGGCGCCGTCCGAACGGGAGCACCGGCTCGCCGAACGGATCCGCCGGGAGATCCCGAGGCTCGAACGGATGCGGTTCGTCACCTCCGGGACCGAGGCGGTCATGAGCGCGATCCGCGTCGCCCGGGGGGCGACCGGACGGCGTCGGATCGTCAAGTTCGCGGGCGGCTACCACGGCCACCTCGACGGGCTCCTGGTCCGGGGAGGCTCCGGGGTCGCCGCGGCCGGCCGGGCCGATTCGGCCGGGGTGAGCCCCGCCGCGGCCCGGGAGACGTCGGTGTTGCCGTACAACGACCCCGCGGCCGCGGAACAGTTCTTCCGCACGCACGGTCACGAGGTCGCGGCGGTGATCGTCGAACCGGTCGCCGGCAACATGGGGGTGGTCCCTCCGCGCGAGGGGTTCCTCTCCACGATCGACCGGCTCTGCCACGGCGCCGGTGCGTTGCTGATCGCCGACGAGGTGATCACCGGCTTCCGCCTGGGGCGCGGGGCGGTCCACCCGACGCTCGGCGCCCGAGCCGATCTGGTGACCCTCGGGAAGATCATCGGGGCCGGCCTGCCCGTGGGGGCCTACGGGGGAGCCCGAAAGTGGATGGAGCTGGTCGCGCCGGTGGGGCCGATCTACCAGGCCGGTACGCTCGCCGGGAATCCGGTGGCGATGGCCGCCGGGGCGGCGCTGCTCGACGCCCGGCCCCCGGGAACCTACCGGACGCTCGAGGCCGCCGGGGCGACGCTCGCGGACCTCCTGGAGAGCGAGGCGGCCCGGGCGCACGTGCCGGTGACGGTCAACCGCCGCGGATCGATGGTGGGGCTGTTCTTCACCGGACGGCCGGTCACGGACTTCACCACCGCTCGGGCCACCGACCGCGCGCAGTACGCCCGGTTCTTCCACGCCGCCCTGGATTCCGGCCTCTACCTTCCGCCCTCCCCGATGGAGACGATCTTCGCGTCGACGGAGACCACCCCCGAGATCCTGGAGCGTCAGCGCGTCGCCTTCCGCCGGGCCTTCGCGGCGGCCGCTCGGGGAGGACGGTGATGCGGGACCGGATCCTCCGCGCCCTGAGGGGCGAGCCGGTCGACACCCGGCCGATCTGGCTCATGCGGCAGGCGGGCCGCTACCTTCCGGGCTACCGGGCGCTCCGGGCGCGCCACTCGATCCTCGAGCTCGCCCGGACCCCCGAGCTGGCCGCCGAGGTCACCCTGGAACCGGTCCGAAGGTTCGACGTCGACGCCGGCGTCGTCTTTGCCGACATCACGCTCCCCTTCGCCGGGCTCGGGATCGACTTCTCGATCGACCCCGGGGTCGGACCGGTCATCCCCCACCCGATCCGCCACCGGGCGCAGGTTGACGCGCTGACCCCGTTCGATCCCGAGGCGTCGGTCCCGTTCGTCGCCGAGGCGATCCGCCGGTTCTGCGCGGCCTCCGATCGGCCGTTGATCGGCTTCGCGGGCGCCCCCTTCACCCTCGCCGCCTACCTCGTCGAAGGCGGTCCCTCCCGGGAGTATGCCGAGGTCAAGGGGTGGATGTACCGGGACCCGGAGGGTTTCGGCCGGCTCCTCGACCGGCTCACCGAGATGACCGAGCAGTACCTGCGGATGCAGGCCGCGGCGGGCGCCTCGATCCTGCAGCTCTTCGACACCTGGGCCGGCGTGCTCGGCCGGTCGAGCTACGCCCGGCAGGTCGCCCCGAGGCTGACCCGGCTCTTCGACCATCTGCGGGAGCTCCGTCGGCCGACGATCTACTTCTCGACCGGATCGGCCCATCTGTTGGACGAGATCGCCGGCCTCGGAGCGACGGCCGTCGGGGTCGACTGGAGGGCCCCGCTCGGCTCGGTCCGATCCCGGATCGGCCCCGACCTCCCCCTCCAGGGCAACCTCGATCCGGCCGCCCTTCTCGGTTCCCGGGAGCTGCTCGAGGCGGAGGCGGCGGAGGTGCTTCGGGAGATCCCGGACGGGGGTTCGCACATCTTCAATTTAGGCCACGGAGTGCTGCCCGCCACCGATCCGGAGCGGGTGGGGCAGTTGGTCGACTTCGTGCACTCGGCCGGGGCGGCGCGACGATGACCGATCGATCGTCGCCGGACGCCGTCCTCCTCCTCGGCTACGGCAGCCCGCAGGGGCCCGAAGACCTGCCGGGCTACCTTGCGGAGGTCCTCCATGGCCGGACCCCGTCCGCCGAGATGGTCGCCGACTATGTCGCCCGGTACGACCGGATCGGGGGCTCCCCGCAGAACCGCATCCTGGCCTCCCTCCGGGAGAAGCTGGAGCGCCGGCTGGCCTCGGAGGGACGGCCGCTGCCGGTCTACCTCGCCACGAAGCACTGGCACCCCCATATCACGGAGGTGCTCCCCCGGGCGGCGGCCGAGGGGCACCGGTCGTTCGTTGCCGTCCCGCTCTCCCCCTACGCCTCCACCTGGATCACCGAGCCGTACCGCGCCGGCATCGCCGACGGCCTCCGGGCCGCCGGCGCGGGCGTCACCGTCGACCTCCAGGTCGGCTGGCACCTCGACCCGGACTGGATCGGGTACTGGGGCGAGGCGATCCGCACCGAACTGGGCCGGCTCCACGACCCGAGCACCTGGGTGCATCTCTCGGCCCACAGCCTCCCGAAGCGGTTCCGGGACCGGGGCGACCCGTACCCGGAAATCCTCGAGGCGACCGCCCGGGGAATCGTCGACGCCGCGGGGCTCACGCGCTGGTCGTTCACCTACCAGAGCCCCGGGAACACGACCGAGCCGTGGCTCGGACCGGACATCGAGGATCAGATGCTCCGGGCCCGGGAGTCGGAGGGGGCCCGCTCCCAGCTGATCGCCTCGTTCGGCTTCGTCTTCGACCACCTCGAAGTCCTCTACGACCTGGATGTGGTGGTTAAGGAGTTCGCCCGTTCCCGGGGGCTCGACTACCACCGGGTCCCGATGCCGAACGACAGCGATCGGGTGGTCTCGGCCCTTGCGCGCACGGTCGGCCGGAGCCTTCCGGCCCCCCGAACCTAATCCTTCGGTGGCGGGTCTTCCTCGAGAGGCTCCCCCGGGGGCCCGTCGATCGTCGGGAGCTCCCGGATCCCCGAGAAGGTCTCGGGGAGTTCGGTCTGCCGAAGCCGGGCCTCCTGAAGGGGCGGCGTCGACTCGATCTCGGGGTGGGAGCGGCGCCAGCAAAGCCGGGCGATCCGCTCGACCCAGGGTCCGCGCAGTCCCACCGACCCGGCGAGGGTCCGCACATCGTCCTGGGAGAACTCGCCGAGGAGCGCCAGGACGAGGAAGTAGGCCAAAAACCCGATGCCGACCCCGAACAGCAGCTGGTAGTAGCGGTTGATCGGGAGGACGTCGTTGATCTGGGAGATCGCGAAGAAGGAGGCGGCGGCACTGAGCCCGATCGTCCCGATCGGCCTCAGCCGGATCCGGACCGCCATGATGCTCCAGAGGAAGTAGGCGTTGATCGCGAGCGCGATCACCGACGAGGCGAAGACCGCGAGCGCGGCCGAGGTGAGCCCGTCGGCCGGGGGGAGGAGCGCGACCGGCGGCATGAGGAGAAAGGCGGTGCCGAAGAGGGCGGCCGTCTGGAAGGCGGTGATGTAGAGCTCGAGCCGCCGGTACCCGACGGCCGTGAGGGCGGTGAAGATGATCGTGCTCAGCGACGCGGGGATCACGCTCAGCACCAGGATCGCGAGCGGTGTGGCGCCGGAGAGGTAGCTCGCGTTCGCGAGGATGTAGAGGAAGTTGACCCGGTAGATCGCCAGCGCGAGGACCCCGGGGACGACGATCATCGCGGTGAACCGGAGGGTCCGCCAGGTGCTGGCCCGCACCTGGTCGTACGCCGCCTGCTTATGGAGCCCCGACAGGAGCGGAAAGAGCGGTGTCGAGACGGCGGCGGCAAAGCTCAGGGCAAGGATGCGGAAGCCGTTCGCCGCATTGAAGATGTTGAGCTGCTCGACGCCGAGGATGCCGCTCACGATGAACGGGATCGAGTTCGTGACCAGGTAGGCGAGCGCGAGGCTGCCCATGAGGGGCCAGGCGAACCGGAACATCTCGACCGCCTCGCCGGTCCGGAACCCCTTGAGCTTCGGCAGGAGCGCCGGAATGCAGAAGGCGGCCCCGGCGATCGCCCCGACGGCGTAGGCCAGGGTGATCCCCCCGATCGTCGGCAGGAGGAGCGCGGCCGCGATGAGGAGCGGGGTCCGGACCAGCGACTCGATCAGGAGGGGCGACTGGGCCTTGACCGAGTTGCCGAGGGCGATGTGCATCTGGTTATAGACGGCCTCGACCGACCAGAGGAGGGGCAGGAGGAGGAAGATCCCCAGGATGGTGAGGGTGCTCCCGACGGCCAGCTGGTGACCGAAGATCGCCACCGGGGCGACCCCGAAGAGGATCGCACTCGCCCCGCCCACCATGACGAGCCGGAGGAGGAAGTAGGTGGTGGTCGATCGCCGCGGATCCTTGCCCCGGGCGACGAAGTAGGTGTAGGCCGAGCCGATCCTCAGGTCGGCGACCCCGTTGATCGAGGAGCCGATGAGCAGGAAGAGCTGGACGGTCCCCAGGAGGGCACGGCCGTCGTTGGAGATCCCGACGAACTTGTACAGGAAGAGGCTCGCGATGAACCCGATGAGCTGGGTCAGGACGCTAGCGACGAAGACGCCGGCCGAGTTGATGGTCAGCGAATGCTGGGCGGCGGGGACCGGACCGTCCGATGCCTGCGCCCCGGGATCCGACCGCGCCACGCCTGCCCGCCAACCCCGTCGCCGGGAGGTGGCCCGCTCTTCTTATCTCCGTCGTTGGAGGCGGCGGTCACCCCACCGCCTGGGAGGTCGGGGGGGAGTCCTCCCCCGGTTCCCCCTCCCGGAGCTCGATCCACACCCCGTCGGGGTCGGCGAGGAAGGCGATCCGGGCATTCCCCTCCTTGAACGGAGGGATCCGGAGCCGGGCCCCGAGGGCGGTCAGCCGTGGGATGAGGGCCTCCAGCCCGTGGATGCGGAACCCGAGATGGTCGAGCTCGTCCCCTTCACGGTACGGCGGGCTGTCCGGATAGTAGTTGAGTTCCAGGATCGCTCCGGATTCGGGGTCCTTGAGCCACTGCCAGACTCCCCCCGAGGCCATGCGTCCGGTCGGACCGACCGTGAGCCCCAGCCCCCGGGTGTAAAACGTCCGGGCCCGCTCGAGGTCGCGCACCCGGATGCCGGTATACCGCAGCATTGTCCCGGAGCGAGGGGACCGCCTATTTGCCGTTTCCGGGCCGGGCTACGGGACCGGCGGGCGGGGGCCGTTAGGTTCATCTACTTGACCCCGCCCAATACCCACCCATGCGATCGGCCGCCCCTGTGCCCACGCCCCGGCCCTTCCCGTGGCGGAGCGCGTTCTTCGCCCTGTTGGCCGTGCTGGTCGGGGACATCCTGGTGAGCCAGGTCGGGGCGTCCGGCTTCCAGCCCGGA
>JBBYJM010000004.1:0-10980 GCA_043196275.1 Thermoplasmata archaeon | reverse complement strand
CATGACCCGCTGGAACTCGGCGCCGGCGGTCTCGGGCGTGACTTCGACGACCCGGGAGAGGCCGATGAGGCGGAATCCGATGGCGAGCTCCCGCTCGCCAAGCACCACCGTCTCTCCGGCTGGAAGGGTCGAATCGGGCACGGCCGCTCCGGCGGGGAAACCGGCTATTTAACGCCTGCTCTGACGGAACCGGGACCGGGGTCGACCGGGGGGCCGGGAAGCGCTACTTGTAGGTCGAGTGGTGGACGTGCCCCTCATCGTCGGTGATGAGGATGCATTCCCCTTCGCACTCGAAGAGGCACGCCTCGCAGACGATGCACTCCGGGCCGTTGACCGCGACCGACTTCTCGCCGCGGAACTGGAACTTGGCCGCCACGCCGGGATCGTCGACCAGGTCCGGGAACTGGTCCTGGGGCTTGAGTTCGAACACATTCACCGGGCAGACGTCGCGGCAGTGGGCGCAACCCGTGCACTTGGCCAATTCAATGTCGACCTGAACCATCCCGGCTCACCTGCGCGGCTTCCACCGACTCTATCTATTTAGTGTTTGGCGTCCCCGCCGTCCGGCGGCGCCGGGTCGCCGTCGCCCGCGCCCCCCATCGTCCAGTACAGACCGGCGCCGCGGTCGACGGGCAGCGTCGCACCGGTGATGAACCGGGCGCCCTCCCCGGCGAGGAAGTAGACCGCCTCGGCGATCTCCAAAGGGCGCACCGGCCCGGTCCCGAGCGGCGAAGGCCGATCGCCGGCCGCGGCGACCAGATTGATCCGGACCCGGGGACCCCAGTCGACCGCCCGGAACCGGACGAGCGCAGCCGCCCCGGCCGCGAGGATCGACGGGATGGGATCGGCCCCCGATCCCGCCGGCCCGATCCCCGGGACGACGACGACCGCGGCCCCCTCGGCCCGGTCGAGCGCCGGATGCGCCGCCTCGAGGAGCCTCCCGAGCGCCGTCGCCGCCCGACCCAGCCGGGCCGCCGCCCCGGGCTCCCCGGCGGGCCCCTCGAGGTCGGCCGAGGCGATCGCCACGAGCCCGTCGAGCCGATTGGGGATCGGTCCCGCCGGGCCCCCGCGTCCTTTGAGGACGACGGCGCCCCCCGACGTGAAACGGCGGGCGCACGCCTCGGCAAGCTCGCCCGACCCGCCGGCGATGAGGACCGTCCTCGGGCGATCGGAGGGGGGCGTCGTCCCGCTCATCGGAGCGCAATCCCCCCGTCGATCGCGAGCACCGCCCCGGTGATCCCCGACGCCGCCGGGCTCAGCAGGAAGGCGACCGCCGGGGCGATCTCCTCCGGCTCCCCCCACCGGCCGAGCGGCGTCGCCGCGCGGACCGCCCGGAAGTACTCCGGATCCGTGTGGCCGCCCCGGTTGAGGTCGGTCCGGATGAACCCCGGGGCGACTGCGTTCACCCGGATCCGGGGGGCGAGCTCGAGCGCGAGCGCCCGGGTCATCTGCTCGATGCCGGCCTTCGCGGCCTGGTACGGGATCCCGCCGGCGGCCGCGTGGGATCCGAGGACGCTCGAGACGGTCACGACCGCCGCCCCGGGCGACCGGGCGAGCCAGGGCCGGGCCGCCTGGACGGTCCGGAAGCTGCCCTCGAGGTCGATGCGCAGCGGTTCCTCCCACTCGGTGGGGCCGATCGCCGGGATCGGGTCCCCCCGGTAGATGCCGGCCGACGTGACGACGCCGGTGAGCCGCCCGTGCTCCCGGACGGCCGCCTCGACGAGCTCCGCGGCGGCCCGGGGGCGGTTCAGGTCGGCCGAGACCGCCGACGCCGCACCCCCCGCCGACCGGATCGCCGAGACGACCGCGCGGGCCGCGTCGGCCCGGGCCCGGTAGTGGACGACGACCGTCGCCCCCGCCCGTCCGAGTTCGAGGGCGATCGCCCGCCCGATCCCCCGGGAGCCCCCCGTGACGAGGATCACCGATCCCGACCGCGGGCCCATGGCCGGGGAGGCCGGCCCGCCCCAAAACGGCACCGAGACCCTCCGGGGCCCCGAGACCTCAACTAGATTGTTCGGTCTCGGGGGGTCCCGCCATGCCCGACGAGCCCCGGCCGATCCCGTCGCCCAGGGCCCGGCGGCGGCTCCTCGCCTTCACCTCGCTCGGCCACTTCATCAACGACGGCTCGACCTTCCTGGTCCCGCTGCTCGCGGCGATCCTCGCCGCCCGCTCGGGGGTCAGCGCGATCGCCATCGCGGCGGTGCTCGCCCTCTTCTACGCGAGCGCGGCGTTGGGGAGCCCGCTCGTCGGGGCGATGGCCGACCGGTTCGGGCCGCCGGCCCGCTGGATCGGTCCGGGGCTCATCCTCGTCGGCGGCGGGCTCGCGCTCTTCTTCCTCGCCGTGGCCGTCGCCACCGGGCCCGCGCTCCTCCTGGTCGCCGGGAGCGCGGCGGTGCTGTCGGGGTTCGGGTCGGCGTTCTACCACCCCCTGGGCGCGGCGGTCCTCCAGACCGGCTTCCCGCCCGAGCAGCGGGGGACCGCGCTCGGCATCAACGGCAGTTTCGGCAGCATCGGGCGGGCCCTCTACCCGGCGCTCCTCTTCCTCCTCGCCGCCGGCCTCACCGAGGAGGGCGCGCTCGGGCTCTACAGCGGCCTCGCGGTCGCCGCCGGGGCGGTCGTCGCGGTCGGCTTCGCCCGGGGGATCTTCCCCCGACCCGGCGGGGGCGCCGGCGACCGGCCGCGGATCCCGGCGCGGTCGGCGGTGACCCGGGGGATCGTGCTCCTCACGGCCGTGGGGTTCGTCCGCTCGATCGCGACGCAGGCGCTCGTCGCCTGGGTGCCGACCGAGATCGCCCTCGCCCGGGGCACCGGCATCTCCCCGTCGCTCGGGTTCGCCCTCACCGGGATGTTCGCCGCCGCGATCGTCGGCCAGCCGGTCTTCGGCCTCCTCGCCGACCGGGTGCCCCGGCGGGCGCTGCTCGCCGCGAGCACCGCCGGCTCGGGGCTGAGCTTCCTCGGCTACCTGGCGGTGACGGGGCCGCTCGCCTACCTCCTGCTCGCCGGCTTCGGCTTCTGCACCTTCTCGGCGTTCCCCCTCCTCATGTCGCTCGCCGGCGACTACGTGCCGGGCGGCCCCTCCTCGCTCGCCAATGCGCTCGTCTTCGGCCTCGGCGCCTCGGGGGGCGGCGTCCTCGGACCGCTCGTGGTGGGGGTCGCGCTGGGCTCGAGCTACGCCGGCCTCGACGGGGTGCTCGCCGCGATGGCGCTCCTCGGGCTCGCGAGCGCCGTCCTCCCGCTCCTCCTGCCGAAGCCGCCGGTCCGGCGCGCCGGCCGGCTCCCGCTCTTCGGCTGACCGACGGAAACCGCCTTGCCCCCCGGCGGCCCTGCCCGGAGGGGGGCCGGGGCGCGCGCATCGGCCGGCGGACGATGGCGATCTTCGTCGGGACCAGCGGATGGGAGTATCCGGAGTGGGTCGGCCCGGTCTACCCCCGCTTCGGGGTCCGGGACCGGCTGCGCTACTACGCCCACCTCTTCCCGGTCGTGGAGGTCAACGCGACCTTCTACCGGCTGCCGGCGCCGTCGCTCGCCCGGAGCTGGCTCGAACGCACGCCGGCCGGCTTCCGGTTCGCCGCCAAGTTCCCCCGCACCGTCACCCATCTCCGACGGCTCGACGCCGCCGCCCCCGACCTCGCCCGGTTCTGGGCGGTGGTCGAACCGATCCGGGCGGCCGGCCGGCTCGCCGCGCTCCTCCTGCAGCTCCCGCCGTGGCTCCCCTTCGACGCCCCCGCGTTCCGGGCCTTCGCCGCGGCGGTCCCGGCCGACCTCCCGGTCGCGGTCGAGTTCCGGGAGGCCTCCTGGCTGGTGCCCGAGGCGTTCGACCTGCTCCGGGAGCTCCGGTGGGCCTACACGGTGGTCGACGAACCGCTCCTGCCGGTCCGCCTCGAGACGACCGCCCCGTTCGCCTACCTCCGGCTCCACGGCCACGGCCGGCCGCTCTGGTACGACTACACCTACACGCCCGACGAGATCGCGTCGTGGGTTCCCCGGGTCCGGGCGCTCGCCCGCGCCGCCGAGACGGTCTACGTCTTCTTCAACAACCACTTCCGCGGGGATGCGGTCGCCAACGGGCGGGCGCTGGCCGACGCTCTCGGCCTGCCGCCCCCGCCCGGCGGGGGCCGGCTCGACCCGGCGCCCCCGGGCTGAAACGGTCCGCCCCGGAGTGTTTCACCGCCCCTCCCCGGCGCGTTATAGAGCCCCGCCCGGCGTCGGGAGGGCGATGGTCGCGATCGCGCTCTCCGAGATTACCGGGGCGGTCCCCCGACCGGCCGACGCGCCCCCGCTCCCGCCCGGGCCGGTCCCGACCCGGCCGCGCCCGGGCCCGGTCCGACGGCGGGCCGCCGCCCGTCCGCTCCTGCCCCCCGAACCGGCGTTCTTCCCGTGGTTCACCGGTCGGCTTTCCGACCGGGAGGCGACCGTCTGGACCGGCGATCCCTCGGGGATCACCCCGCTCCTGGAGCTCCTCTACGCCGGGGTCGTCGCCGCCGGGGGCCGGGTCTCGCTGCTCGAGGGGGCGAACCGGTTCGATCCGTACCGGATCGGCGAGGCGGCCCGCCGCCTCGGCGTCGATCCGACGCTCGCGGCCCGTCGGATCCGGCTCGCCCGGGCGTTCACCGCCCACCAGATGGTCGCCCTCGCCGACCGCTGGGCCGCCGAGATCGCCCGGCACCCGGCGACGCTGCTGGTCGCCCACGATCTGCCGGCGCTCTTCGACGACGAGGACGTCGCGCCGGAGGAGCGGATCGCCCTGCTCGGCCGGGTGGCCGACCGGCTCGCCCGGACGGCCGAGCGGGCCGGCCGCCCGATGGTGATCGTGCAGCCGGGCGGCCTCGCCCGGTTCCCCGGTCTCGCCGAAGAGGGCCCCCGGCTCTTCGACTACGTGCGCCTGGAGCGCCGGGCCGGGGCGGGGTGGCTCGTCGGGCTGCGCGACGGGGCCCGATGCGCGCTGGTCGGCCGGCCCGCGGGCCAGCACGGTCTGGAAGCGTTCGGAACCGGTGAGGAGGTGATGGTGGCATGGGACGCACCGCCCCGACGTACCGGCAGGCGCTCGAGGCCCGGATGAGCCGCTGGGAGGAGTTCGCCCGGCTCCTCACGACGCCCGAGGAGCGGGCCGCCTTCGAGACTCTGCGGACCGGCGCCCGGCGCTACGTCGCCCCGGCGACGCACGTCGGCAGCCCGGACCTCCTCGAGACGATCCTCCTCTCGGTCCTCCTCGACATGGCCCGACGGCTCCGCGAGCTCGAAGGCAAGCCGCCGGCGCGGTGAGCGGCCGATGCCGGCCCCCCCGGCGTTCTCGGGATGGCTGCTCGACGTCGACGAGCGGCCCGACGGCCGGGGGGTGCGGATGTGGGTCCGCCGTCCCGACGGGTCGACCCGGGTCACGCCCGTCGAGTTCACGAGCCCGTTCTACGTCGAGGCGCCGGCCGACGAGCGGGCGACGCTGGCCCGCCGGATCGCCGACGACGGGCGGGCCGCGTCGGTCGAGCCGGTCGTCCGGCGGCTCCGGCTCGACCGGCTCCGGCCGGTCCGGGCCCTCGCCGTCACCCCCCAGCGCGCATCGGACCGGCTCCCCCTCGCCCGGTCGATCGACGCGCTCGGCCGCTTCGGTCGCTACCGGCTCTACAACGTCGACCGGCCCCTGGCCTCGGAGTTCTACCGGGCCCGCCGGCTCTATCCGTTCGCCCCCCTGACCGGCCCCGCGGAGGCGCCGGTCGCCCTCGAGCCGGCCGGCCGGATCGACTACCGGCCGATGCCGCTGCGCGTCGCCGAGCTGGAGGTCCGTGTCGGCGACGGGCCCCGGGAGGCGGCGGTCCCGGACGGGGCGCCGATCCGGGAGATCCGGCTCGGGGACGAGCGGATGGACGGGCCGGAGGAGCCGCTCCTCCGGGCGCTCGCCGAGCGGCTCGCCCGGGAGGATCCCGACCTCCTCTTGACCGACGGGGGGGACGGGTTCGACGTGCCGAGGCTCTACGCCCGGGCCCGGGCGCACGGGCTCGGCATCGACCGGTTTCACCTCGGCCGGATCCCGGGCGGGGAGCGGCCGTTCCGCGGCGCCCGCACCTTCGCCTCGTACGGCCGGATCTACCACCGGCCGGCGGCGTATCGGGTCCCGGGCCGCTTCCACGTCGACCGGGCGACCTCGTTCCTCTACGACGATGTCGGCCTCGCCGGAGTCGTCGACGCCGCCCGGCTCTCCCGGCTCCCGTTCGAAGCCGTCGCCCGGCAGTCGCCGGGGACCGTCTTCACCGCGCTCGAGATCGAGACCGCCCTCGACGCGGGCGCCGCGGTGCCGTGGAAGAAGCAGTGGCCCGAGGGGTTCCGCACCGCCGAGCACCTGGTGCGGGCCGGCCGGGGCGGGGTGATCTTCCAGCCGCCGGTCGGCCTCCACGACGCGGTCGACGAGTTCGACTTCGTGAGCCTCTTCCCGCACCTCATGGTGCGGCACAACCTCTCGGCGGACCGCCTGGGCTGCCGGTGCTGTCCCGCGTCGCCCCACGTCGCCCCAGGGCTCGGCTACCGGTTCTGCGACCGCCGGCCCGGCCTGCTCCCCCGCACCCTCGCGCCGCTCATCGCCCGCCGGCGGGCGCTCCGGCGGTCGGCCGGGCGGACCGACCGGTCGCCCGAGGAGCGGGCGCGCGACCGGGCCCGGGCGAAGATGCTCAAGTGGATCCTCGTCACCGCCTTCGGCTACCAGGGGTACCGGAACGCCCGGTTCGGCCGGATCGAGGTCCACGAGGCGATCAACGCCTTCGCCCGGACGCTCCTCGCCGAGGTCGCCCGGGCCGCCGATCGGGCCGGCTACCGGGTGCTCCACGGGATCGTCGACTCCCTCTGGCTCTCGCCCGATCCGGCCCGGCCGCCCCCCGACCCCGAACGGTGGGCGAGCGAGCTCAGCGCCGCGGTCGACCTGCCGCTGGGCTACGAGGGCCGGTACCGGTGGATCGCCTTCCTGCCGTCGGTCCGGACCGGCGTCGGCGTGCCGAACCGGTTCTTCGGACGGTACGCCTCCGGTGAGTACAAGATCCGGGGGATCGGCAGCCGCCGGCACGACACGCCCGACTACCTGCGGCACGTCGAGCGGGAGATCCTCGCGCTGTTCGCCCGGGCGCCCGACGCTGCCCGGGTCCTCGCCGAGCGGCCCCGGGCGCTCGCCCGGGCCGACCTCTTCGCCGCCGAACTCCGGTCGGGCGGGGTCGATCCGCACCGGCTCCTGATCGCCCACCGGTTCGCCCACGCCCCGACCTCCACGACGCCCTTCACCGATGCGGTCGCGGCCGCCCGCCAGCGCCCCGACGCCCCCGGCGTCCGCTACGTGGTCGCCGACCGGGCCAACGCGTCGTGGCGCCGGAGGGTCCGGGTGCTCGGGGTCGAACCGATCGAGGGACCGTACGACGTCGGGGTCTACCTGAGGCTCCTCGCCCGCACCGTCGCGACGCTGCTCGCCCCGCTCGGGGTGACCGAAGCCGAGCTCGTCGAGCGCTGGGCGATCGCGCCGGTCCCCCGGGAGCCGGGCTTCACCTCGCCCCAGCGGCCCGGCCAGACGACCCTCCTCCCGCCCCCCGGACCCGTTATCCGCTCCGAACGCCTGTAACCGGCGTGCCGAAGGCCGACGCTGCCGGGCCGGCCGCCCCGGGGCCCCGACGGCCGCGGGGCCGTCACCGGCCCGCCGCGGCGACGCGGTTGCCCGGGCCCACGGACCCCGCCGATCCGCTGGTCGGCCGACTGGCCGACCCGGATCCCCGGGTCCGCCGCCGGGCGATCCAGGCGCTCGCCGAGCGGGAGGATCCCCGCCACCGGACCCTGTTCGAGGCGGCCGCCACCGACCCCGACGTCGGGGTCCGGGCCGGGGTCGCCGGGGCCCTCGGCCGGCTCGCCCGCGCCGAGAGCCGGGCGCCGCTCGCGGCGCTGCTCGACGATCCGGACGCCCGGGTCCGCGCGGCGGCGGCGTTCGCCTTCTCCCGGATCCCGGATCGGTCGATCCTTCCCCGGCTCGTCGCCCGGCTCGACGACCGGTCGGCGGAGGTCCGGTACGCCGCCACCCTCGCGCTCGGCCACTTCGCCGATCCCGCGACCCGGTCCGCCCTGGCCGCCCGGCTCCGCGACCCCCACGACCGGGTCCGCCGGGAGGCGGTCCTCGCGCTCGACCGGCTCGGCGGCGAGGGGCTCGCCGGGGAGATCCGACCGTTCCTGCGGGATCCGGCCCCCCGGGTCCGGATCGCCGCGGCCGTCGTCCTCGGCCGTCGGCAGGACACGACCAGCGTTCCGTACCTGGCCGAACGGCTTGGCGAGGCGCCGCTCTGGGAGCGACCGGCGATCGCCGTCGCGCTGGGCCGGATCGGCGATCCCCGGGGAATCCCGGCGCTCCTCACGGCGGCGCACGACCCGAACCCCTCGATCCGGGTCTGTGCGATCCACGCGCTCGGGACGATGCGCGCCCCGGAGGCCGGGCCGACCGCCCGGGCGGCGCTGAGCGATCCGGCCTGGAGCGTGCGGGGCGCGGCCGCGCTCGCGCTCGGGCACGTCGGCGGACCGGAGGACCTGGGCCGGCTCGGCGGGCTGCTCCGCGATCCCCATCCCTGGCCGCGCCGCGGCGCAGTCTACGCCCTCGGAACGCTCGACCTCACCGAGACGACCCCCGAGATCCGGGAACGTCTTTTGGACGACGATCCCGAGGTCCGGCTCGCCGCCGTCTGGGTCGCCGGCCGGTGGGCGGACGACGGCGCCCGGTCGAGGCTGCTCGCGCTCCTGCGCGACGCCCGGCCCCGGCCGGCCGGCGCGGCCCCGACCCTGGCCCAGGGGGAGGGGGCGGTCCGGCTGGCGAGCGACGCCGATGAGCGGCTCTTCGGGGCGCTGGTCACCGCGCTGGGCGCGATCGCCCAGCGGGTCGGCGACGACGGGATCGTCGGCCACCTGCGGGAACTCTACGGGACGCTCACGGAGGCGGCGCTCGATGCCCCGGTGCGGTCGCCGGCGCCGCTCGGACCCGGCGGGCCCCCCGTGCCGCTGCGCGAGCTCTTCGAGCGGGTCCTCGCCGGCGACGACGGCGAGGAGGGCGGGGCGTGCTGAGGGACCTCGGACCGCGCGACGCCGCCGCCCTGTTCGAACTCACCCGGGTGAGCTTCCCCGAAGAGTCGGTCCTCCTCGGCTTCCGGCCCGAGGCGATGGAGCGGGTGCTGCGGCGGCTCTTTCGGCCCCACATCCGCCTGCTGCTCGGCCTCGCCCGGCTCGCCGGCCGGCCGGTCTTCCGCTACTTCGTCCTCGAGGAGGGAGGTCGGCTCGTCGCCGGCACCCTGCTGACCTATACCGAACGGGCCGGGTACGTGAGCAATGTGAGCGTCGATCCGGCGTTCCGTCGCCGGGGGTTCGCCCGACAACTGCTGCTCCGCGCCCAGGCGGAGACGGCGCGGCGGCACCGACGCTACGTCGTGCTGGACGTCCTCTCGACCAACGCGCCGGCGATCGCCCTTTACCGGTCGCTCGGGTACCGGCCCCTCCGGACGGTCCACCTGTGGAGCCGCGAGCTCGGTCCCGGGGAGCCCCCGGCCGCGCCGGCGAGCCGCCCGTACCGGCCCGGCGACCTTCCGGAGCTCCTCGCGGCCGCCCGAGCCGAACTGCCCGATGAGGTCGACGCCGTGCTGCCCACCGGACCCGGGGAGTTCGGCGCGACCTCGTTCGTGGACGCCCTGCTCGCGGCCCGATCGTACCCCCGCACCGTCGAAATCGACGGCCGGCCGGCCGCCTACCTGCATCTTTCGGCCTCCCAGACCCAGACGAGCGGGAACCTGCGGCTCGTCGTCGCCCCGTCGGTGGCGCCGGAGCGGCTCCTCCCCGCACTGGCCGAGGGGTTCGCCTGGGCCCGGGCCGCGGGGGCCCAGCGGATCGTGGCCCAGCTCCCCGACTACAAGCGCGCCGCGACGGCGGTGCTGCGGGCCGCCGGATTCACCCCAGTTTACGAACTGCAGACGCTCTACCGGCCGTCCGGGGCATGACCCCAGCGGGCCGGGATCGGGGGGATCCCCGGGTCGCGATCTATCTCCTCCCGGCGGTCGTCGGGGGCGGTTGGGGCGATCTCGAGGAGGTGCTCGCGGTCGGCCGGCAGCTCGTCGCCCGGGGTCATCGGGTCCGGTACTACCGCTCGGCCGGCCACCCCCCGCCCCGGGGGCTCCCGGGCCCGTGGCGATGGCCGCGCGTCGACCGGCCGAAACGCCCCGGTCCCCCCGGCACCCCGGCGCTCACCGTGACCCCTTCGTGGGGCCTCAGCGCTGCGCCGGAGGCCGACGGCCCCTGGTCGAGAGAGGTCCGGGAGATCGAGGCGATCCACGGTGCCCCCCGCACCCTCCACGTGAGCCTCGAGGAGTTCGCCCGGACCCTCACGAGCCGGGCGGCCGAGGCGGAGCGGCTGCGCGAGGGGGGAGTCCCCCGACGGTCGATCCGGGCCGACCGGTCGTTCGAGCGGCAGTCGCGGTTCTTCCACCGGGAGTTCGCCCGCTACCGGGGGTTCGACCGGCCCCGGGTCCTCCACCTCTTCCCGACCTTCCGGCCCGACCGGGCGTTCGCCCGGGAGTTCGGCAGCGCCGTGATGACGGGGCCGATCCCGGCCGACCCGTCCCGCCCCCGGCGGTCGCGACCGGCGACCCGGGAGCGGCGGTGGCTCTGGTACGCGAGCCCGTCGAGCGCCGAACGCATCGCCCCCCGGGTCGTGGCGGGGCTCGCGGACGCCCGGCCCCCGGTTAGGCTCCGGGTGGTCAGCCCCCGGCCGTGGGGCGCCTCCGAGGGGTTCGAGCTGTTCGTGGGACCGCTTTCCGGGCCGCGCTGGCGATCGTAATGGGATCGGGCCGAGCTCCGTATCGTCACGGGGAGACGGAGCCTGCTCGAGGCGCTGTCCGACGGGCGGCCGTTCCTCTACTTCAACGGGATCCGGGGCGAGGGCCGTCGGGTGCGCCGGCACCGGCCCGAGAAGATCGCCCGCCTTCTGACGGCGGC
>JBBYJM010000003.1:0-11107 GCA_043196275.1 Thermoplasmata archaeon | reverse complement strand
GGCCGATCTGCTCGAGGGTCTGCGACGGATCCGGGCGCTTCGGGCCCGGTTCGAGAAGGTCCGGATCGTCGACCAGTCCCGGATCTACAACCTCAACATGACCGATGCGCTGGAGACCGGACCCATGCTCGAACTGGCCGAGGTGATCGTGGTCGGGGCGTTCACGCGGACCGAAAGCCGGGGGGCTCACTCCCGGGTCGACTATCCGAAGCGGGACGATAGCCAATGGATGAAGCACACGATCGCGACCCGGACGCCCCAGGGGCCCTCACTGTCGTACGCGCCCGTGAGCTACACTCGGTGGGAACCGAAGGAGCGGGTGTACTGATGCCCGAATCAACCATCCCGGTTCCGCTCGAAATCTATCGGTACGATCCGAAGGTGGATTCGGCCCCCCGCTACGAACGATTCACCCTGGAGCTCCCTCCCCACACCCCCGTGTTGACCGCGCTCCTCAAGGTCCGCCAGGAGAAGGATCCGAGCCTGACCCTCCGCTACTCCTGTCGGAGCGCCATCTGCGGCTCCTGCGCGATGCAGATCAACAGCAAGAGCCGACTCGCCTGCGAGACCCCGGTCGGGCCGGAGGTCGAACGGCACGGCCGGATCGTCATCGAGCCGATGCGGAACCAGCCGGTCCTGCGGGACCTGATCGTTGACCAGCAGCCGTTCTGGACCCAGTACGAGCGGATCCAGCCCCACCTCATCCCCGACCCCGCCCGCCCGATGCCCGAAGGTCGGGAGAACCCGATGACCCCCGAGCAGGTCGAACGGTTCAAGGAAACGCCGAGGTGCATCGCGTGCGGGGCCTGCTACTCGGCCTGCCCGGCGGTCGAGGCCGACCCGACCTTCCCCGGCCCGATGGCCCTCGCCAAGCTCTACCGGTTCGTCGTGGATCCCCGGGACGGCCGGACCCAGGACCGTCTGGTCTCCATTCAGACAGGCGGCCTCTGGCTCTGCTTGCGCTGCCACCTGTGCACCGAGGCGTGCCCGAAGGACGTCCGCCCGTCGGAGCGGATCCGCGACCTCAAGGAGATGGCGATCGACGCCCAGGGCGCCACCGAACACGGGTCGAAGCACGCGGTCGGATTCCTCCGGAACATCCGGGAGACCGGCACCCTCAACGAATTCAAGCTGGTGCGTCAGACCTTCTCCCCCGTGGAGATGGTCGGCCAGGTAGGACAGGGTATACGGATGTGGCGGAAGAAGCCCGAGATGATGAAGAAGCCCAAGAAGGTCGCCGGTTGGGAGGAAGTCGAGAAGATCTATCGGGCGCTCGAGGACTCCCCGGAGGATCATCCATGAAGATGGCCTACTACCCGGGCTGCGTCGCCCAGGAGTCCGGCAAGGAGCTGGACATGGCGGTCCGATGGGTGGCGCGGGCGATCGGCCTTGAGCTCGTCGAGTTCCCGGCCTTCACCTGCTGCGGCTCCGCGTTCGTGGATGAGGCGAACCAGACCCTCAACGTCGCCCTGAATGCCCGCAACCTCGCCCTGGCGGAGAAGGCCGGCCTGGATCTGCTCACGATCTGCTCGACCTGCCAGGGGATGCTCTCCCTCGCGAACCGCCGGCTCGAGGAGCCGGCGATGAAGGCCCGGATCGACGGCGTGCTCTCCCCCCTCGGGATCCAGTACCGAGGGACGACCAAGGTGCGGCACCTGCTCGATGTGCTGGTGACCGATGTCGGGGTGGACCGGTTGCGCGGACTAGTCCGGCGCCCGCTTTCCGGCCTCAAGGTCGGTGCGTTCTACGGCTGCCACCTGCTCCGGCCCCAAGCCGAGGTCGGCAGCGAGAGCGCCGAGGAACCGCACGCCTTCGAGGATCTTTTGAGCGCGCTCGGCGCCTCGCCGGTCTTTTACCGGGGCCGGGTGATGTGCTGCGGGTTCCCGATCCAGTTCGTCAAGCCCGAAACGGCGAGCCGGATCGGCGGCCGTCAGATCCTCGACGCCCGGAGCCACGGCGCCGAGGCGATGGCGACCCCGTGCCCCCTCTGCCACATCTCCCTGGACGGCTTCCAGAACCAGGCGGCCAAGACCGTCGGCGAGCGGCTTGACATGCCGGTCTTCCATCTCCCCCAACTGGTGGGACTGGCCCTCGGGGCGAGCCCCGAGGAACTCGGGCTCGATCGCCACCTGGTCTCCGTCGAGCCCGCGCTGGCCAAGGTGGCCGGCGCCCCGGCCCACCGGTAGCGGGATCGATCCGTCGGCCCGCACCCGAGGTCGCCCTCCACGTCGGGCGGCGGGGCGGGACCCGAATCCCCGCACCCGGCGTCCGCCTTCAGGTTTCGAGGGCGCAACCATTTTAAGACAGGAGAGGTGGAGCGCTATCGATGACGCGCAAGCCGGCCCGGATGTACCGGAAGGTGGAAGGCCAGATTTACACCCGCCACGAGTACATGGGCGGGATTCCGAACTGCCGGATCACCCAGTTCGATACCGGCAATCCGCGCGCGGACTTTCCGGTGGCGCTCTCGCTCGGGATGGAGGAGGCCGGCCAGGTACGGGACATCGCCCTCGAATCCGCCCGGGTGAGCGCGGTCCGGGTGCTCGAAAAGGCGGCGCCCAACGGCTACCGGCTCAAGGTCCGACGCTACCCGCATCAGGTGCTTCGCGAGCACAAGATGGCGATGGGGGCCGGTGCCGACCGTATCTCCGACGGCATGCGCCGCGCGTTCGGGAAGCCGGTCGGCCACGCGGTCCGGGCCGAGATCGGCGCCGAGCTCCTGACGATCTACACGACTGCGGCGCACGTCGAGGACGCCAAGGAGGCGCTCCGCAAGGCCTCCCACAAGCTGCCGGTCCCTACGCGTGTGGTGATCCGGACGGCGGCGCCGGTGCCGGCGTAGGCCGCTCCCGGACGATCAGCACCGGGCAGTTGACGTGGTGGAGCACCGACTCGGACACACTGCCGAGGAGGATCCGCCGCGCGGTGGAGAGGCCCCGGGAACCGAGCACCAGCAGATCGGTTGGGTGCCGCTCGAGGTGCATCAGGAGTTCGTCGACCACGACCCCTTCGAGGCAGACCCCCGTCACGGAAGAGAGCCCTTCGGCCTCGGCCTTCGCGACCGCGGCTTGAACGATCTGCTGGTAGCGTCCGGACTCCGATTCAAGGACCTGGGTCGCCACCCAAGGCTCCGTCGGTGAGACATACATCGGATGCACCGGGGCCACGGAGAGGATTCCGAGGGAGGCTCCGTAGCGTCGGGCGAGGTCGATCGCCATATCGAGGGCGTTCGCCCCGCAGGCGGATCCGTCGATCGCCACCGCAATTCGCTGGATGGGCTGCAGGCTCATCGGGCGGCTCATGTGACCTGGCCTACAAGGGGCTTGCGCAAGCCATCTTTCCAGAGCGAGTCCGGGCCGCTCTTCCTGTCGGTCGACCGAGAGCCGATCCCGGCGAACCCCATCGCCCCCGCCGCACGTCCGGCATCCACCGGAGAGCCCGGTAGCGGGGCATGGATTTGAACCATGGATCTACGGGTTATGAGCCCGTCGGGATTTCAGGACGGCCCCATCCGGGAGCCGTTTTCCTGACTACCCTACCCCGCTGCGGGCAGGCCGAGCATGAGACCCTATATGAGCTTCCACCGCCTCGGGCCCAAGGACCGGTTGGGCGGGGCGGGGAACGCCGAAGGCCGGGCGACCCCTCAAATTCGCGGGGCACTTTCCGGAGCTATGAACCGGGAAACCTCCGGGCTCCGGCTGCCGGTCCCGACCAGCCTCTACGACTACGGGGCCATCGGGAATCTCCACAGCGTGGCCCTCGTCTCTCGGCACGGCTCGATCGACTGGCTCTGCTGGCCCCGATTTGCCTCGCCGAGCCTCTTGGCCCGGATCCTGGACCCCGAGATCGGTGGCCATGTGGCCGTCCGGCCCAGGGAGGAGAGCGCGAGCCATCAACGGTACATCCCGTCGACCAACCTCCTCGAAACCCGTTTTGACCTATCGGACGGGAGGACCCTTACCGTAACCGACTTCATGCCGGTCGAGGCCGGGGTTTCGGAGCCGACCCTCCCGATGCTCCTCCGGGGCCTCGAGGCCGGCGGGGGGGAGGTGACGGTCGAGGTCGAGCTCCGCCCTCGGTTCAACTACGGGGCGGAGTCGCCCGAGTGGACCGGCCGGGGCGATCGCTGGATCGGACGTTCCCCGAGCGGCTCCGTCTGGGTGAGGGCCCCGGCCCCCCTGGCCGATGGCCCGGAGGGCCTTCACGGTCGATGGACCCTGGCCCCCGGCGTACGGCAGTACCTCCAGCTCGGCTGGGGTCCCGACGCCCCCGACCTGGGGGATTTGACACGACTCGAGCGCCGGACGGCCGAGTTCTGGCGGGACTGGGTCGACGCGGGTCGATCCCGCCGTACTCACCCTTCCGACCCGGAGCATCCCCTGATCGAGCGCTCGGAACTGGTCCTGAAGCTCCTCTCCCACGCCACTTCGGGAGCCTTCGTGGCCGCCCCGACCACTTCCCTTCCGGAGTGGCCCGGCGGATCGCGCAACTGGGACTACCGGTATGTCTGGATCCGGGACGCGGCGTTTGCGGCCCAGACCCTGCTCGCCCTGGGCCATATCGAAGAAGCCCATGCCTACCTCCGATGGGTCACCGCACGGCTCCGGGAGAGCGGCCCCCGTCCGCTGCGCGTGCTCTATGCGGTCCAGGGAAACCCGGATCTCACCGAACGTACGCTCCCCCACCTGCGGGGGTTCCTGGACTCCCGCCCGGTCCGGGTCGGGAACGGCGCCGCAACCCAGTTCCAGCTCGACATCTTCGGTGAGCTGCTTGACGCGGCCGCCCTGCTGGTCCGTGTCGATCCGCAGAGCCGGTCGGAGGTCTGGCCGGAGCTCGCGCCGGTCGCGGAAATCATCGAACGCCGCTGGGCCGACCCGGACCGGAGCCTCTGGGAAATCCGGGGGCCTCCCGACCACTATGTCCACTCCAAGGTGATGGCCTGGGTGGGGCTCGATCGGGCCTCGACCCTCTGCCGCCTCAGCGACGATGAACCGGGGGCCGCGCGATGGCGCCGATCGGCCGATGAGATCCGGAGGGAGGTCCTCGCCCGCGGGGTCGACCCCGACCACGGAACGTTCCGGCAGGCGTACGGCAGTCCGAGGATCGACGCGGCCAACCTCCGGATCCCGATGGTCGGATTCCTCCCCTTCGACGATCCCCGGATCCGGGCCACGATCCATCGGGTCGAACGGGAGCTCTCCCACGGGCCGTTCGTCTACCGCTACCGCGGCGGCGATCATCTCGAGGGCCCGGAGGGAGCGTTCCTCCCATGCGGTTTTTGGCTCGTCCATTGCTTAGCCCGGATCGGGGAGCGGGATCGGGCGAGGGGACGGCTGAGGGGGCTCAGCGAAGCGACCGGCCCGCTGGGCTTGCTCCCGGAGGAGTTCGACCCGGAGCGACGGATCCCCCTCGGGAATTTTCCCCAGGCCTTCACCCATGTCGCCTACCTGAGGGCTCTTGAGGCGCTCGCCGAAGGGGCGCCTCCGGCGGATCGTTGACCGGAAACGGTTTAGTTGCCTGGGCCCTGATCCGCGCCGAGCGGGAACGCCAGCATCGGCTTCCGACCCGGGGGCCGGAGCCCGATTCCGGCGAGGATCATGATCCGTTTGTGCATCAACACCCAGACGCCCCCCGTCCGCCCGTTACCGTCGGCGGCCCGTCGAGGGTCCCGGCCCTGGAGGCTGGGCAAGGAGTACACGGAGCAGGTCGGAGGCGTGGTTCCCATGATGCGGGCGCTCCTCCGTTCCGGAGCTGGTCGATGGATCGCCCCGGAGCCCCGGTGGGTCGCCCTGGGCACCGAAGAAATGCCGACCGAGCTCAAAACCGACGAGGGGTACCGGCTCGAGCTGGTCCGACTGACGGCCGAGCAGCGTCGGCTCTACGGCCGGTTCAAGGAGGCGGTCTGGGCGTCGTTTCATGGGCCCGGGTTTCCCGAGTTCGTCCCGGCCGAGTACCGCGCCTTTGTCGAGTACTCCGCCCAGACGGCCCTCCAGCTGCTCAATCACCTCGGCGAATACGATCTCTTCTACATCAACGACTTCCAACAGCTCCTGGTCGGATCGCTCATCGGCTCGGCCGCACCCACCCTTCTCCGCTGGCACATCCCGTTGGAATTCCGGGGGTATCCGGAGCCGGTGCGCCGCTTCTTCCTCCGATCGATGGAGGGATTCGACGCGATCGTCGTGAGCACCCGCAGCGCCCTCGAAGAACTGATCCGGGCCGGCTTCCAGGGCCGGGCCTTCCAGCTCTACCCGTATGTGGATCCCGCCGAGCACCGGCGGGCGCCGCCCGGCGCGGCCGAACGGTTCCGGGAGCGGTTCCATCTGGGGGACGGCCCGCTGGTGGTCAATGTCGCCCGGCTCGACCCGGTGAAGCGGCAGGACCTGCTCATCGATGCGTTTGTCCCGGTGGCCCGTCGGATCCCGTCGGCCCGGCTCGTCCTGGTCGGCGGTGGCAGCTTCTCCACACGCCAACTCGCCGCGCCCTCGGAGCGATCGAAGGCCGTCGAATGGGAGGAGCGGCTGCGCCGCCAGATCCGGAGTCGCCGCCTCGGCTCCCAGGTCGTCATCACCGGCGCGGTCCCCTCCGAGATCCGGGATGCGGCCTACGACGCCGCGACCGTCTTCGTCCACCCGACCCCTTGGGAAGGGTTCGGCCTGGTGGTGATCGAAGCGTGGCTCCACCACCTCCCGGTGGTCGTCAGCCGGGGGGCGGGGGTCGCCGAACTGGTCGACGACGGCCTCAATGGGTTCTCCACCCCACCGGCCTCGGTGCCCCGGCTCTCGCAGGCGATCGACTACCTGCTCCGGCATCCCCGGGAGGCCGAAGCGATGGGGCACGCCGGGGCCCTCACGGCTCGGCGGGTCTTCGTTCAGCGCGCGGCGAGCCGGCTGCGGGGCATCTTCGAGGAGTCGATCCACATCTACGAGCGCGACCACCTCACCCCAGCCACGTCGTGGAGGCGGTCGAGGTGAGTCGGGCGACCGTCCTCTCCCCCCCGGTTAGGTTCGGGGCCACCGTCGATTTCTGGCACACCCTGGCGATCCCTCGCCCCGAGGCGATTCCGGCGATCGAGGCCTCCCGCCGGGCCTCATGGGTCCGGGCCCTGACTCGGGCGAAGGCCCGCCGCCTGCCCTCCGAGGGGCAGTTCGTCCGTTTCGAGCGGTGGTGTGCGAGCGAGGAACGAAAGGGCCGTGCCCCGGGCCTCCCGCGCCAGGCCCGCTGGATGGCCGAACTCACCGGGGGCCGGGTCCAGGTGGCCCCCCTGCTTCGCGATCTGGACCGGGGGATCCTTTCGGCCCCGATCGATCTGGCCCCTGGAGCCCGGCCGGTGCTCGCCCGACTGCGGCGGGCCGGTTTTCGGATCGCCCTCCTGTCGAACCTGATCTACGAGTCCCCGAAGGCGGTCCGTCGGCTGCTGCGACGGTGGGAGATCCTCTCCCTATTCGATACGCTGGTGACCTCCGCGGACGCCCCGTGGTCCAAGCCGGATCCGCGGATCTACCGGCGGGCCCTCCGCCGATTGGGGGTCGCCCCCTCCGGGGCGATCCACATCGGTGATCTTCCGCTGGATACCGAAGGGGCGCGATCGGCCGGGATGGCGGCGGCTCGCCTCGCTCCCCGCCCCCGGCGTCCGGTTCGGTCGACCGACCCCCGGACCGTGTGGTATGGGTCCTGGGGCGAGGTCACTGTCGAGAGCCTGCGTCGGACCATCCTCGCCCCGGAGGCAGCCTAGACCGATGACGGGCAATACCGATCCGCCTCTCGGCGATCGACGCCCGAAGGCCTGGGGGCTCCATCGACTGGCCCCGGGCGGGGTCCGGAGTCTGTACCGCTGGGCCCTGATCGGCGTCAGTGTCGGGATCATTGCGGGCCTCGTCGCCATCGCGTTCTTTGAGGCCCTGACCGTGGTCAGCAGCGGCCTCCTGGGGGGTCTGCTGGGCCTCAACCTGCCGGTCAATGGGGTGCCGCCCGGCGCGGCGTTCTCCTGGAGCACCGATCCGAACCGGTTCTACCTCCTGATCGGCCTCCTGGTTCTCGGGGGCCTCGGCACCGGCCTGCTGATCCGGTTTGTCGCGCCGGAGACCGAGGGCCACGGCACCGACCAGACGATCCGGGCCTTCCATCGCGGACGCGGCGTCGTCCGCTACCGGGTACCGGCGATCAAGTTCCTGGCCTCGACCCTGACCCTAGGGACCGGGGGGAGCGGGGGCCGGGAGGGTCCGACCGCCCAGATTGGTTCAGGTCTCGGGAGCTTCCTGGCCCGCCCCCTCGGGTTGACCACCCAGGAGCGGCGGGTGGCGATGATGGCCGGGGTCGGGGCCGGAATCGGGGCCATCTTCAAGGCGCCGTTCGGGGCCGCGCTCTTGTCGAGCGAGGTCCTCTACCTCTCCGACTTCGAGCCGGAGGTGATCATGCCGTCGATCATCGCCTCCGTCATCTCCTATTCGATCTTCGGATCGGTCGAGGGGTTCGGCCCGGAGTTTGTCATCCCGGCCGGCATCGGATGGACGCCGGCGCAGCTGCCGGTCTACGCCCTGCTCGGGCTGGTGGCCGGGCTCTTCGGGATCCTTTACGTCGTGAGCTTTTACCGGACCCGCGCGTTCTTCCGCTCGATCGAGGTGCCCCCGGTCGCGGTCCCGGCGGTCGGGGTTGCCATCATGGGGGGGATCCTGGCCGCCCTCTACTATCTCGTCCCCCAGTACCAGCACTTCCTGGCGGTGGGCGCCATCGGGATCGGCTACGGGATTGTCCAATGGATGCTCTACCAGGGGCACCTGCCGCTCTTCTTCCTGCTGCTCGTGGTCGCTCTCATCTTCCTCAAGATCCTGGCGACGTCGCTCACCGTCGGTTCGGGAGGAAGCGCGGGCCTCTTCGGACCGGGGATCGTCATCGGGGCGACGATCGGCTTCTCCGTGATCAGCCTCACGGACCTCGCCTTTCCCAGCCTGGCGGCCCCCCAGGATGTGACCGCCTTCGCCATCATCGGGATGATGGCCTTCTTCGGCAGCGTTTCGAAGGCACCGATCGCGGTGATCCTCATGGTCGTCGAAATGACGGGATCGGAGGCGCTGCTGGTCCCGGCCATGGTGGCGATCTTCATCGGCTACTACGTCACGGGCCACTACCACCTCTACGAGGAGCAGGTGGAGAACCGCCTCGCTTCACCGTCCCACACCACGGAGTACTTTGCCGAGTTCCTTCGCCACATGCCGACGTCACGGGCCCTCGATCCCGAGGTGGCAACCGTCCCCTCCACCGCCAGCGTCGAGGCCGCCGGCTTCGCGCTGTCCCATTCGCAGCTCCCCGTCCTCGCGGTTCTCCGGGAAGGCCGTCTGGTCGGAGAGGTTCGGCTCGCCGATATCCTCGGCGTCCCCCCGCGCTTCCGCCCGACGCAACCGGTCGGCTCGATCGCCCGGGAGACCTTCCCGACCCTGACTCCGGATTCCACTTTGCTCGAGGCGGTCGGTCTCATGGACGCGGAGGGGGTCGAAGCGGTCCTGGTGGTCACGCCCACCCAACCTCCCCAGTTGGTCGGAGCCGTGACCCGGGAGCGGGTGGTCAACTTCCAGCGCTCACCAGGAGCCGGCAACGGAGGGTCTTGATCCGACAGCTCGAGGGGTAGGGGCCTGGGCGGGTTCGTCGCTGGTCGGCCCGTCCAATCGGAAGGGTCTTGCCCTCGGAGCCGGGTCGCGGTGTCCCCCCCTTTGGCAGATGGAGAGTCACTCGGGATAGCTCCCTCGAGGGCCCGGAACCCAAGGGCGATCCGGTGCGGCTCCCTCCACGTGGCCCGCCCCCCCCCAACTTCATCGGGGAGGAGCCCCTGCGGCGAAGCCGATGGCCCCAAGCGCCGCGGTCGGTCGGACCTCGGCCCCGGCCGCGGGAAAATCGAGGGGGCTGAACTGGGGCTTTGGGTGCCCCCGGACTAGTTCTCCGCGTTTCCGGTCGACCGCCCCCCGCCGCGCCGCAGGTCCTCTACCAGATTTCGACCCGTTCCTCGGGAGACCGCCAGAGCGGGTCGCCGGGCCGGACATCGAAGGCCCGGTAGAACTCCTCGAGATTCGATAGCGGCCCGATCGCCCGGAACCGCACGGGGGAATGGGGATCGATCGTGAGCCGCAGCCGCAGTGCGGGCTCGCGATACGCCCCCCGCCAGAGTTGCGCATACGAGAGGAAGAAGCGCTGCTCCGGCGTGAAGCCGTCGATCGTCGCGGTCGATGCGGCGGAGCCGTTCGGGCGTCGGCGCAACGCCTCCAGCGCGATCGAGACTCCCCCGAGGTCGGCGATGTTCTCTCCGAGGGTGAGCTCTCCGTTCACCCGGGCGCCCGGCAGGGCCTCGTAGCCCCCGTACTGACGGACCGCCCGCTGCGCCCGCGATTCGAACTCGGCCTGGTCGGCGGGCAGCCACCAGTCCTTGAGGTTCCCTTGCGCGTCGTATCGTCGACCCTGATCGTCGTAGCCGTGGGTGATCTCATGGCCGATCACGGCGCCGATGGCCCCGTAGTTCACCGCGTCGTCCTGGGTCATGTCGAAGAACGGGGGCTGCAGGATACCCGCCGGAAAGACAATCTCATTCAGGGAGGGGTGGAAGTACGCGTTGACCTGGGGCGGGGTCATCTCCCACTCTCCCCGATCCACCGGCTGGCCCATGCGCCGCCAGCGTCGGCCGACTTCAAAGGCCCGGGCCCGGGCCACGTTCCCCCAGAGATCGGCCCGGTCGATACGAATCGATGAGTAGTCCCGGAACCGCTCGGGGTGTCCGATCTTCACCCGGAAGCGATCGAACTTGGCCAACGCCTTCTGTCGGGTCTCGGGGCTCATCCAGGGCACCCGGGCGAGCCGGTCGCGGAAGACCGCCCGCAGGTCGTCGACCAGCGACTCCATCCGTTGCCGGGCCTCCGGAGGGAAGTACCGTTCGACGTACAGTTGCCCGAGGGCCTCCCCGAGGCAGCCGTCGATCAGCTCGGTGGCCCGCTTCCACCGGGGTTCGGGCTCCGGCTGGCCCTGGAGGGTCTTGTGGTAGAACTCGAAGTTCTCGATCTCAAACGCCGAGGCGATCCACGGCGCCGCGGACCGCAGCAGATGCCTGCGCAAGTAGACCCGCCAG
>JBBYJM010000002.1:0-12063 GCA_043196275.1 Thermoplasmata archaeon | reverse complement strand
CTCGGGGATCTCATTGTACCCGACGGTCGCCCGCCGCGCCTCCGCCTCGGAGTCGGTCAGATCTTCAAGGAGCGGATCCATCAGCGCACACCTCCTCTCCGGGCCACGGCCCGGCGGCGGACCGCCCGATGGCTCGGCCCCCGGGTCGCCATCGGATCCCGGCGTTCAGGGCGACGGGGAGGCGGCCCGGGCCACCAGCACCGGGACCCGCAGATGATGGACCAGCGCGTCGGTGACGCTCCCGAGGATCAGGCGGCGGCCGGTCCCGAGGCCCCGGGGGCCGACCACCACGAGGTCGGCGGGGTGCCGATCCACATCGTCCAGTATCGCTTCGGCCACGTTGCCTTCGAGGAGCTCCCCCCCCACGGCCGTGACGCCGAGCCCCCGGGCCCGTTCGAGGCTCCGGGTGAGCACCCCACGGTAGTAGTCGGCCTGCCCGTCCCAGAGGTCCGGGGGGACGTAACCCGCCGCGCCGAAGGCGGCCGGGATCGTGGGTTGGACCACGAGGAGCCGGAGCTCCGCTCCGTAGCGGAGAGCGAGGTCGACCGCCGTCTCCAAGGCTTGATCGGCGTACGGGGAGCCGTCCACGGGCACCGTGATGCGGCGGAATCCGGAGGGAGTCATGCCCCAGGATGCGCGCCGGGCAACATAAGGCCGGAGTTCACCCGGGTTGACGGGGGCGGGCCCACCCGGTCCGTTCACTCCTGGGGGAGTACGGCGTTCCCGCTCCCGCCCTGGGGGGCGCGGGCATCGAGCTCATCGAGCCAGGCCACGGCGCTCCGGCCCCTCGGCGTCAGCCGGTACAGCTCGTCGGCGTGGACCAGAAAGCCGTCGTCGACCAGTTTTCCGACATGGAAGGCGAGCTTCGGAGAATCCTCGATCCCGGTCGCCTCCATGAGCCGGCCGAAGTTGACCGCCCCCTGGGCGACCCGACGCAGTATGGCCCGTCGGATAGGGTGAGACAGCAGGGCGAGGACCCGATCGGTGTCCGGCTCCCCCAGGGCCGCCCGGAGGAACCGGGCGTCGGCGTCGGTCATCCGTGCGGGATCGAAGAGGATGACGACGGGGCCCCGGGGGCGCATCCGCTCCACCAGCTCGGTGACCCACCGTTCGATCCCCTCCCGGGGGCGGTGGTCGAAGAGCCGCTCGCCCTCCTCGATGAGGAGGCCGACCGGACCGGGGTCGGCGAGCAAACGATCGACCGCGGCCTGGATCTCCACCGGTGTCGTCGTCCGGGCGTCCAGTCCCGTGACCTGGGGCGGATCGGCGGGAGCCCCGGGCGAGACCCGAAGCACCCGTCGACCCTCCCGAGCCACCCAGCGGCGGAGGAGGACCCCCGGGGCCGGGGTCATCTCCGGTCGCGCCCGGAACTGCCGCTCCTGCTCGGCCCGCTCGAGCACCTGGCGGACCTTCTCGATCCGGCAGGGTTTGGGCAGGTAGTCGAAGGCGCCGAGCCGCATCGCCTCGACCGCGGTGTCGATTGTGGCATAGCCGGTGATCACGACGACCAGGATCTCGGGGTGCGGTCCGGTGATCGCCGAGAGGAGGGCGAGGCCGCCCATCCTCGGCATCTTGAGGTCGGTCAGCACCACGTCGATGGGCCGGCTCTCGATGATCTCGAGCGCCTTTGCCCCCGACGCGGCGAGGGCGACCGAATGCCCGTCCCCCTCGAGGAGGGCGCCGATCTCCTCGCGGAACACCGCATTGTCGTCGACCACAAGGAGGCGCACCCTGAGCGAAGGGGGGGCCGGATAATCAAGCTTGCCGGCCCCCGGGGCGGGGGAACGAGCCCGGCGGCGCCTCCGTCAGGAGATCAGCCCTCCGGACGCCGGTGGAGGGCTGCGGTCATGCAGTGCGCCCCTCCGTACCCCCCGGTGATCTCCTCGAGGAGCACGGGGTGGACCTCCACGCCGGCCCGGGAGAGCTCGGGTTTGTGCGGGAAGAACGCGTCGCTCGACTTGAGTTCCGCCGAGTCCTTGAGCGCCTGCCGGTACAGGTCGCCGTAGCGGCCCGGCTGGGCCCGCGCCGAGGCGGCGACCGTCGTGAGGACCCGGGGAATGACCCGCTCGACCTCGATCGCGAGGATCCGGCGGTCGCTGAGCGTCAGGAAGTTGGAGGCGTACGCCAGCTGCTCCAGGGTCGTGAGGGGCACGATCTCAAAGCCGTGCGCCCGGAGGTAATCGTAGAGGTTGGTCGCCGGGGAGTCACGGACGAACCGACCCTTCGACCGCCTCCGATAGACCTCGGTCCGGGCCCGCTGAAGGAGGGGGATCAGCCCGACCGCGAGATGTTCCCCGGCGAGGTTCAGGTAGGTGTCGAGGTGCATGTCGACCATCGGGTCGGGGGTGGGGCCGGGGATCAACGGGTGCTTGGGCTGATGCACGACCGCGATCTCCTCATGCTCCAGCCCGAGCCCGAGGATCTGCCGGATCCCGGCGGCGTTGGTCCGGTCGCCGGTCCCGAGCAGCGCCACCCGCCCGGCCGGGAGGAAGTCGCCTCCTTCGAAGGTCCCCGGGGGGCGGATCCCGCCGATGAAGCGGGCCCCCGCAAGCTCGAGGATCGACCGGGTGAGCTCCGGCTCGGCGCGCCGCTGGGGTTTCGACATCCGGGCCTGGATCAGCCCGCGGTGGGTCAGCGCCTGCTGGTCCCGAAGGAAGTAGAGATTCGCGAGCGGGAGATCGAGCGCGACGCGGGGGTGGTCGTTGCGGGTGCCGCCCCCCTCCGCGAGCAGGACCGACGGGTGCAGGAGCAGGATGTTGAAGAGGGACTCGGCGTCGAACCGGGCCAGGTTGGCCCGCAGGGCCCGGCGGGCCCGCCGGACCAGCGGTCCGGGCCCGTCGTACCGGAGGAGGCGGAGGGCCGATCTCCGGGCGCGTTCGACGAGCGCCGGTTGCTCCCGAGCTCGGTCGACCATCGTGCGCTTGAGCCGGTGGACCCGGACCCCCTCCTCGACGAGCGCGTGCTCCAGCGCCTCATGCTCGTAGACGGCGCCGTCCATGCTGAACGTGCGCTCGTAGAGGAAGGAGTACGGCTCGAGCAGCCCGAAGAACATCTCGATCCCCGGACGGTGGACCATCACGTCGGTGAGCGGATGCCACTCGGCCCACGCCCCGATCTCCATGGCCGCCTAGCCCTCCCGCCCGGGAGCCGGGAGTCCGCCCGAAGGCACCGCCCCGGCCGACGGCGCCCGGGACTCCCCCACGACGCGGGGGCCGGCCGGCGACCACAGGGCCGAGCGGTACGCCCAGGCATACATCGCGAGGCCGAAGATCGTCAGCAGGAGCAGATCGAGGGGGGTCCCGTAGAGCCCGATCGGCTGGATCGGGAGGAAGTTCTGGTAGACGAAGAACGGGTTTCCGAGGTAGGAGAGCACGATGATGCCGACCAGGTAGACCGCGATCCATGCGACCTTCCCGAGCTCCGGGAGCTTCGGCCGACCGACGAGGTAGTAGAGGGGGAATCCGGCGAGCATGAGGAGCGCCCCCACGAGGGTCCACGGCCAGGAGGCCCAGTAGATGAGGATCGTCGCCAGCACGAACCCGGCGGGGGCCAGGACGGACGCCCCGGGCAGCCGGAACGGACGCGCGGTCGCCGGATCCGACCGTCTCAATACGGTCAGGGACAGCGCCGCCGCCGCGTACGGGACGAGCGCCGTGATCGAGGCGATCAGCACGACCTCGGGGAAGCTCGGCAGGGCGAGCAGCACCACGGCGGTGAGGACGCTCGCGAAGGTCAGGGCGATCGCCGGGGTCCGGAACCGGTGGTCGACCTCACCGAGCTTCTGGACGAAGAGGTTGTCCCTCGCCATCGCGAACGGGATGCGGCCCTGCAGCAGGACCCAATCCCCGCCGGCCCCGGCCGTCGAGATCAACGCGCCGGCGACGACGATCGCCCCCATCGCGGCGAGCCCCCAGCCGTCGGCCAGGTTCGAGAGCAGCACGCCCCCGGTCTGGCCCCACGCCCCGACCGGCACGCCCACCGCGGTCCAGTGGAGGCTCGCGATGGCGGTGAACCCGACGAAGGCGTAGATCGCCGTGACGATGAGCACGCTCACGATCGTCGCGATCGGGATCGTCCGGTGGGGTTCCTTGACCTCCTCGCTCGGGATCACCGCCGCCTCGAACCCGGTGAAGGCGAAGAAGCCGAGCGCCATGGCGAACATCACCCCGGTCCAGCCGAAGGGCGCAAAGCCGAAGTCGGTGAAGTTCCCGAGGCCGCCCTCCCTCAGGAAGAAGAGCCCGACCACCGCGAAGAGAAGGAGCGGGATCAGCTTCGCCGCGGTGCTCACGACGGCGAAGACGCTTCCCCACTTGACCCCGACGATGTTGAGGAGCGTGAAGACGGCGAGGAAGACCAGCGAGATCCCGATGCCGGTGTAGGTGATGATCCCCGACGATGTGACGAGCCCCGGCAGGTAGGTGCCCAGGTACTCGACGAAGACGTCGATGATCGCGGCGGTTCCCACGAAGGCGTAGAGGAAGTAGCCCCATCCCATCAGGAAGCCCGCATAGTCGCCGAGGGCCCGCCGGGGCAGGGCATAGGGCCCCCCGGTCCGGGGATAGGCCGCCCCGAGCTCGGCGTACGGCAGCGCGAGCACGATGATCACGCCGCCCAGGAGCAGCAGGCCCAGGAGGGCGGCCGGACCGGCGACCGACCCCATCGTCGCCATCAGGGCGAAGATCCCCGACCCGATGATCCCCCCCACCGTGATCGAGATCAGGCCGCCCAGGCCGACCTCCCGTTGGAGCTGAGGCGGGTTCGCCGGCCGCGCGACCTGGGAGGGGGTGGAGGCGGACATGGCACCGTGCGGTCAGGGTCCCGGGCCGTAGATGAACCGGGGCTCAACCGGATTTGACCGAGCCCCGGGTGCCGGACCCGGGAAGCTTAGGCACCCCCTTTTGGGGACCGACCGGATGGGGGCCGGAGGGTCGACGATGGCGCGGCTGGTGGTGGCCCTCGGCGGCAATGCACTCCAGGGGGCCGGCGACCGTGGACGGTGGGAGGAGGCGGTCCGGCGGATGCGAGCCACGGTCGGGCCGCTCGCCGAGCTGGTCCGGGACGGCCACCAGCTGGTGCTCACCCACGGGAACGGTCCCCAGGTGGGGGCCCTCCTCCGGCAGAACGAACTCAGCGAGGGGGAGGTCCCCCCCCAGCCGCTCTTCGTCCTCGGCGCCGCCTCCGAAGGGGAGATCGGGCTCCTGATCCAGCAGGAGCTCGAGGCCGGCCTCGCCCGCCGGGGGATCCGAAGGATGGTGGTGACCATTGTGAGCCGGATGGAGGTGTCGGCCTCGGACCCCGCGTTCCGGCATCCCGCGAAGCCGATCGGGAGGTTCTACTCTGAGGCCGAGGCCGACCGGCTCCGACGCCGGGCCGGCTGGACCCTGAGGGAGGATCCGAACCATCGGGGTTGGCGCCGGGTCGTGGCCTCCCCGACCCCGCGCCGCTGGCTGGAGTCGGACCTCGTCCGCGCCTGGCTCACGGCCCGCCCCCGGAGCCCCGGGATCCCGGTCGTGGCCGGCGGCGGGGGGGTCCCGGTCGTCCGGGAGCGGGGCGGCCGCTACCGGGGGGTCGACGCCGTCATCGACAAGGACCGTTCGGCAGCCCTGATCGCCCGCAGCCTCGGCGCTGCGGCGCTGGTGATCGTCACCGATGTCCCGGCCGTCGCGGTCGGCTTCGGCCGGCCGGAGCAGCGATGGCTCGGCTCGGTCACCGACCTCGAGCTTTCGGGCTACGCCCGACAAGGGGAGTTCGCCGAAGGGAGCATGGGGCCCAAGGTCCGGGCGGTCCTCGACTTCCTACGGGGCGGGCGGGGACGGGCGATCATCACCGACATCCCGTCGCTGGGCGAAGCCCTCCGGGGTCGGGCGGGCACCCGCGTCCGGCCGGCCCGCCGGCGCCCGCAGCGGTGACGGACCGACAGCCTCGCCCGGCGCCCGGGGGAGGGTGACCCGGAAACAGGCGCCCCCCTCCGGCCGGTTGGACGCGACGATCGCCCCGTGGTGGGCCGCGAGGATCCGGAAGCAGACCGCGAGGCCGAGGCCGGTGCCCTTCCCCTCCTGCTTCGTGGTGAAGAACGGCTCGAAGATCCTCGGCAGGTCCCGGTCGGGGATTCCGGGCCCCGAGTCGGCGACGGTGATCTCGATCCGGGAGTCGTCGGCCCGCAGCTCGATCTCGATCCGGCCGGAGTCGTTCATCGCGTCGTAGGCGTTGTGGAGCAGGTTGGTGAGCACCTGGACGATCTGCCCCCGGTCGGCGAGGGCCACGATCGGTTCGGCGGAGAGCCGGAGCTGGATCTCGACATCGGGCGACCGCATCCCCTGGACCAGGGCGACCGCCTCGCGCACGGCCCCCCCCAGGTCGACCCGACGCAGCGAGGTCGGGGTGACCCGGGCGAAATCCAGGAGCCCCCGGACGATCCGCCCGGCCTCCTCGACCTGCTGCTGGATCGACTCGACCCGGTCGCCCACCTCGGGCCGGCCGATCTTCCGTCGGAGGCTCTCGGCCAGCAACGAGATGTTGGCGAGCGGGGTGTTGGGCTCGTGGGCGACCCCCGCCGCGAGCTGTCCCAGCGAGGCCAGGCGGTCGGCCCGGATGGCCCCCGCCTCCCACGCCCGGCGCTCGGTCAGATCCTCGGTGACGCCGAGGTAGTAGCGGACCTCGCCCCGTCGGTCCCGGACCGCGGTGATGCTGAGCAGCACCGGGTGTTCGCCCCCCCAGCGGTCCCGGTTGACCAGTTCGCCCGCCCAGTGGCCGACCGTGGGATCGGTCAGGGCCGCCCACATCGCCTCGTACAGGCCGAGCGGCGTGTGACGGCTGCGGACCAGGGAGGGCTTGCGGCCGCGGCATTCGGCGGGAGTGTAGCCGTAGACCCGCTCGAACGCCGGGTTGACGTCCAGGAGGATCCCCCGCTCGTCGGTGATCTCGATCGGGTTGGAGCTGGTCCGGTACGCCGCGTAGAACAGTTCCTCGCGGAGCGTGGCCCGGTCCCCCCAAGGGTCGGCTGGGACCCGAAGCAGCAGCCCGCCGCCCGTCGCGGCGGGGCCAGCGAGCGGGATCAGTTCGACCTCCGGGCCCTCGGGGAGTCCGGGGCGCCCGCTGAGGATCCGGGAGAACGGGAGCGATCGGGGGACCGCTCCCTCCGACCCCCGAGGGAGCTCACGGAGGAAGGCGAGGAACTCGTCCGACCAGATCGTCGGGTCGCCGGCCCGGAGCAGCGCGGCCGCTTCGGCCGGCCATCGGTCGGCGAACCCGGCCGTCCACCCGGTGAGCCGCCCGTCCGGGTCGACCCAGGCGAACCCTTCGCCCCGGCCCGGTTCCGGGTCCGACTCCGCAGTCCCTTTCCGCCCGTTCATCGATCCTCCGCTCCCCCGGAGGGCCCCCCGGGCCCATGTAGAGGCAGTCAACCCCAATTGACTAGACCTCTAATCGTTCCTCCGATATCGCCCCCGGGATGTCCCCGGGAACCATCCTCATCGTCGGAGAGACCCGGAGCCTCTCCGACGCGCTTGCGGCTCTCCTGGAGGCCGAAGGCCTGCCGGTCCTCCAGGTACCCGACTGGCCCCGCGCCCTCGAGGCGGGTCGACGCGCGGAGGCGGGCATCGCGGCGCTGCTTCTCGCCTCGAACCAGCCCCGGAGCCCGAGCCTCGAGGAGTGGCCGTCGAGCGAACTCGCCGACCGGCACCTAATCTGGGTCGGGATGCGGGGCGGCTCCCCGCCGACTCTGGAGCGGCTGCACACCGTGACCCTTCCCCTGAACCCCCGGGAACTGCTCGCCCTCGTCCGGTCGGTGGTCGGAGCCCGGCCGCCCACGGTCGCGGCCGGCGGCCCCGAGACCCCCGGGGGGCGGACGGCTCTGCATCCCCCGATGGAGTTCGACGACGACCGTACGGTGCCCGCCGATCGGCCCGAGGAGTCGGGCGACCCCAATTCGTCCTCCTTGCGCAATCCCTTTGTTCGGGTCGAGTCGTAGGCCCCCGAAATGCGTTCCCTCATCGAGGTGGCCGGCGACCTGGGACTCCGGCCCGACGAGCCCCTGGTCTATGGGGGGGCGCTCAAGATCCCGGTCGCCCGGGTCCGTTCGGCGGCCGACCGTCCCCGACGCGGCCGGCTGATCCTGGTGACCGCGACGACCCCCACCCCCCAGGGGGAGGGCAAGACGGTGACGGCGATCGGCCTCGCGATGGCGCTGCGGGCCCGCGGCCTCGCCTCGGTCGTCTGCCTCCGGCAGCCCTCCATGGGCCCGGTCTTTGGGGTGAAGGGCGGCGCGACCGGCGGGGGCCGGGCGACGGTCGAACCCCAGGCCGACATCAACCTCGGATTCACCGGGGACCTGGACGCCGCCGCGGCGGCCCAGAATCTCCTCGCCGCGCTGATCGACAACCACCGCTACCACCAGACCCCCCCGCCGCTCGACGACCGCACGATCGAGTGGCCGAGGGCCCTCGACGTCGAGGACCGGGCCCTCCGGCGGATCGAGATCGGCCGGTCGCCCACCGGCCCATGGTCGCCCCGCGAATCCCGGTTCGTCATCACGGCCGCCTCCGAAGTGACGGCCATCCTGGGCCTCGCCCGGGACTATCGGGACCTCAAGGCGCGGCTCGGGCGGGTCCGGGTCGGGTCGACGACCGACGGTCGGCTCCTGCGCGGCCACGACTTCGGGGCCGAGGGGGCGATGGCCGCCCTCCTCCGGCGGGCGATGGCCCCCAACCTCGTCCAGACCTCGGACGGGACGCCCGCGCTCATCCATGGGGGCCCCTTCGGCAACATCGCCCATGGGACGGCGAGCCGCCTCGCGATCGAGTTCGCCCTCGCCACCGCCGACTTTGTCGTCGTCGAGGCCGGCTTTGCCACCGACCTCGGCGCCGAGAAGTTCGTGGACCTGGTCGCGCCGATGATCGGGGTCGAGGTTTCGGCGGGGGTCCTGGTCACCACGATCCGAGCCCTCCGGCATCAGGGCCAAACGGTGCCCCCGGACGGCGCCGGGGCGGCCGCAGAGCTGGCCCGAGGGCTGGAGAACCTGGCCCAGCATCTCGAGAACCTGGCGACCCTCCGGGTAGCCGCCGTGGTCGCTCTCAACCGCTGGGGGGATGAGACCCCGGAGGAGATCGCCACGGTGCGGCGGTTCTGCGAGGCCCGGGGGGTCCCGTTCACTCTGTCCGACGTCTACCGTTCGGGCGCCGAGGGCGCCTTTGACCTGGCCGAGGCGGTGCGCCGACGCACGGAGGAGGGGATCCGCAGCCGGCCGCTCTACGGACCGGACGACTCGGCCGCCACGATCCTGGACCGGATCGTCCGGCGGATCTACGGCGGGAAGGGTGCCGTCTGGTCCGAGGAAGCTCTCGCCCAGCTCGAACGGCTCCGAAAGGACGGCGAACCGGACGGCCCCCTCTGCGTCGCCAAGACCGCCCTCTCCCTGTCGGCCGATCCGCGTCTGCGGGGGCGGCCGTCCGGGTTCGAGGTACCGGTACGGGCCGTGACCCGGTCGGCCGGGGCCGGGTTCACCGTCGTCCATCTCGGGAGCATCGAGACGATGCCCGGGCTGCCGAAGGCGCCGGCCTCCCGCCGGATCGACCTGGCCGACGACGGTACCGTCCTGAACCTCCCCTAGCCCGGGCCGCCCGAGCCGTCAACCCGGTTTGACCGAGCCTGTTTGAGGCCGCCCGCCCTCTGTCCAGCATGTCCGCGGGAGGGATGGTGAACGGGATCGACCGGGCCCGTCTGAACGAGTTGGTTACGAGCATCCGGGCGAATCCTCAACGGGCCCTGACCCATTGGAGCGCCCACGTGGAGTGGGCGGGCCGCGGGACCGCCTCAAGCGCCCACATCCGCCACTTCCCTCCGTTGCCGTTCGACGAACCCCCCACATTGGCCGGGGCCGATGCCGCCCCCAACCCCGTCGAACAGGTTCTCGCCGCGCTCGGGGCCTGCCTCACCACCACCTTCGTCGCCAACGCCTCGCTCGAGGGGGTCCCGCTGGAATCGGTGGAGGTCGACCTCCACGGCGATCTCGACCTGCGAGGGTTCCTGGGCCTCTCGAAGGACGTCAATCCGGGGTACGACGCGGTCCAGGTCGAGCTCAAGGTCCGCTCCCGAGCGGCCCCCGACCAGATCCAAGCCCTGGCCCGACGCGCCGAGGCGACCTGCCCGGTCTCGGCGATCTTCCGGCGGAATGTCGAGGTCAAGATCGCGGTGACCGCCTCACCCTGAACGGCCGACGGCCGCTTCGGTCGGACCGACACTCCGCGGGTCGAGGACTACTGCACCGTCGATCCGGCCGGCCTTGAGATCGATCAGGGCCCCGTTGGCCGCATCGAGGGGGCGGGTCGTGGTGGTGGCCCGCAGGCCGAATCGTTGTGCGAGGGTGAGGAACTCCCGCGCATCCGCCCGGGTGTTGGCCTCGACGCTCTGGATCCGACGCTCCCCGAAGAGCCGAAGGTCGTAGTCGATGGGGGGGATCGGACTCAGGTGGATGGCGGCGATCGCGAGCGACCCGCCCCGATCGAGTTCGCTCAGGGCCTGCAGGACGACCTCCCCGGCCGGGGCGAAGACGAGCGCGCTATCCAGCCGACCCCCGGGAGAGCCCCGACCTTCGCGGGGCGGCTCCACCACTTCGGAAGCCCCCAGCCGTTCGGCGAGCCGGCGGTGGGCCGGACTGCGGGAGTAGACGACCGTCTCGAACCCGAGCCGGACGGCCAGTTGGAGGGTCAGGTGCGCCGACCCTCCAAACCCGAAGAATCCGACCCGGCCCGCGGCGGGCGGGGCGGCGATCTTGAGTGCCCGGTACCCGATGATCCCCGCACACAGCAGGGGCGCCAGCGGGCCGGGATCCCCCTCCGGCATCGGGAACGCGTATCCCGCATCGGCCCGGGCATACTCCGCATAGCCTCCGGCCACCGTGTAGCCGGTGAACTCCTTGGACGGGCAGAGGTTCTCCCGACCGGTCGTGCAGAACCGGCAACGGCCGCAGCTGCGGTGGAGCCAGGGGATCCCGACACGGTCCCCGACCCGATACGGCCCGGCCTCCGGGCCCAGGGCTTCGACCCGCCCCACGATCTCATGGCCGGGGATGGTTCCGGGAGCCACCCCCGGGAGGTCCCCTTCCACCACATGGAGGTCGGTCCGGCAGACGCCGCACGCCTCGACCCGGACGAGGATCTCCCCGGGGCTCACCTCGGGCCGCGGAACTTCCCGGAGGCTGAGCGGCAGCCCCTCGGCCGGTCCGGTTCGGGAGACCGTCATCGCCCGCATGGGGTTTCGCGATCGGCCAGTCCACGAGTGCCCAAAGGGTTGGCTCCTGGCCCAACCGAGGAGGGAAGCCGCTTGGCCCACCGATCGGGGTTTTCGAGATGGGGTAGCGGCCCGGGCCTGTCCGCCCATCCATTGGGGTTCGGGGGTTCACGAGATCAATCGCTTACCGCACGCGCTTCGGCAGGAGACGGGCGCCGGCGAAGGCATCTGCGCGAGACTGTCGGAGCTTCCAACCGCTCGGCGATGACGCTCCTCATGAATCCGGCTCTCGGGCGCCAACGTCCGAGCCGGCCACTTCCCGGGGCCACCGCCCGAGAACCACCGAGATAGGATCCACGGTCTCACCAACCGGGCCCACAATCCACGCGATCGAGGACCGCCGCAACTTCCTGGGACTCCGGGAAGTGCGGCTCCATATTCAGGACGGGGCGTCGCCGAAGGGACTGCCGCTCTCCTCCACAAATCGGTTCCACGGACCCGCTGACTCCGTGGACCGGCCCGCCCCCCGCGAACTGTGCAGGCTCGGTCGAGACACCGGAGGGCCGGTGGCGATCAGTGGATGGCTTTCCGGACCAGGGCGACGATCCGTGCCTCTTCGGCTGGAGTGATCTCCCGCAGGGCAAAGTCGGTCGCCCACATCGGGCCGTCGTCCAGCTTCGCGGCGTCGCTGAATCCCAGCGTCGCATACCGGGTCTTGAACTTGCGGGCATCCCGAAAGAAGCAGACCACATCCCCGTCGGAATTGGCGTAGGCCGGCATCCCGTACCAAGTCCTCGGTTTGAGTTCGGGGGCCATACGGCGAATTAGGGCATGGAG